>JAKAZJ010000137.1 GCA_021826565.1 Pseudomonadota bacterium
CGGCAAGGATCGCGGCCTCGCCGGCGGCCGAGGCTTGCAGGAACGCGCCCGGGGGCGGGCGGACCGGCACGCCGGACAAGGTCAGGACCGGCGGGCGCCGCGCCGCCACCGGCTCGGGCGCCGTGTCATCGCGCGCCCAGGACAGGCGGGCGATGTCGGTGGCATGGGCGAAGGCGGCCAGACGCTGGCGGTCGGGCAGGGTCAGCTCGGCGTCCGTCCGCAGCAGTACATCGGCGCCGGTATCGACCAGATTGGCGATCACGCTGCCGGCGCGGCGCAGCGCGGTCAGACCCCGGGCCAGGGCGCGCAACGGGGCGAGCAGCGCGAACAATGCCGGGTCCAGGACCGGGCAGGCGCCGAGGTCGATCACGTCCGACCCGCGCGCGCGATGCAGCCCCAGTGCGATGGCCGGGCCGGCGCGGCGCAGCGCCAGGTGCATGCGCCGGCGCGTGCCAGGGGCGACGGGGACGGTGCGGGCCACGGGCGGAGCGGCGAAGCCGGCGCGGATCAGGGCGTCGCGCAGCTGATCGGCTTTCCAGGCGAGGTACGGGGCCGCGGCCCAGTGTTGCAGCGCGCAGCCGCCGCAGGTGCCGAAATGCGGGCAGGCGGGGGGGATGCGGTCGGGGCTGGCGGTGTCGATCCGCTCCAGGCGAGCGGCCATCCCGCCGCCGCGCGAAGTCAAAACGGTCGCCAGCACGTCCTCGCCCGGGAGGGCGCACGGCACGAAAAGCCGAGAGCCGTCCGATGCCCGCCCGATCCCGTCGCCCGAGGCACCGACAGAGACAATCGTCACTGTGCGCGGCGCGATCGGAATCGTGGCGCGCGTGGCAGGAAGGGGACGGGGAAGGGACGGCACGCCATAGGTCGTACAGAGAGCCGCCTTGGGATGCAACCGCGCGGGTTGGGTGTGGTTCAGCCGTCGATACAAGCCGGAAGGCGGCGCAACCGCTCTTGCACGCGCGCATCCTCGCAAATGGCAACATTGAACCGCATCCAGGGCGAACGCTCCAGATGCGGCCGGAACACGGTGCCGGGCGCGAGCATCATGCCGTCGCGCTGCGCTGCCTCCGCCAGCGGCAGCGAGTCCTCGATCCCCGGGATCCGCGCCCACACGAACATGCCGTCCGTCGGCTCCGCGAACAGCTCCAGCCCGATGCTCTCGAAACCGCGCACGACGCGCGCTCGCGCCTCGCCCAGCCGCTGCTGCAGGCGCGCCAGGTATTTGCGATAATGTCCGTCGACCAACATCTGATAGATAAGGCGTTCGGCAAACTGCGATGTCGTGATGCTGGTCAGCATCTTGATGTCGGCGAGTTCGCCGGCGATGCCGGGCGCGCAGGCGACGAATCCGACGCGCAGGCTTCCGGACAGGGTCTTGGAAAAGCTGCGCGCGTAGATCACGCGGTTGAGCTGGTCGAGGGTCGCAAGCCGCGGCGTCGGCGTCACCTGCAGATCGCAGAAGATGTCGTCCTCGACAATCATGAAATCATGCCGTTCGGCGGCCTGGAGCACCTTGAAGGCCACGTGCGCGCTCATGTCGGTGCCGGTCGGGTTCTGCATCACCGATTGGGTGAAATAGGCCTTCGGCCGATGTGCCGCGGCCAGGCTTTCGAGCACGGCGAGATCCGGTCCGTCGCGGGTGCGCGGCACCGCAAGCATGTTCACGCCTTGGAGGCGTAGATTGCCGAGCATATTGTAGTAGCCGGGATCGTCCACCAGCGCGGCGTCGCCGGGCTTGAGCAGCCAGCGGATGACGAGATCGAGCGCCTGGCTGGTCCCCTGCGTCAGGAGAATCTGGCCCGGATCGGCGGTGACGCCGAGGCCTCCCAGCATCAGCGCGAGCTGCTCGCGCAACGGCAGATACCCGAGCGGATGCCCGTAATCGATCAGATGCGTGCCGTTCCGCCGGGTGAGCACACCGAGGCTCTGGCGAATGCCGCCTTCGTCGAGCCACGACTGCGGCAGCCACGGACCACCGGCCAGGATCGCGCCCTCGCCGGCCTCCAGCAGCCGGCGAATCAGCCACACCAGCTCATCGTTTCCTTTGTGGTGCTCCGGCGGCGGACGCTGCGCTGGTGCCGGGATCGTGTAGAAGCCGGAGCCGCGGCGCGACTGGAGATAGCCCATCGCCACCAGGCGGTCGTACGCCTCGACCACGGTGAAACGGCTGATGGCGTGGGCGTCGGCGAATCCGCGGATCGAGGGCAGCCGAGTTCCCGGACGTAGCTGGCGCTCGTCGATCTGCCGCTTGATCCCCACCACGATCTGCTCGACCAGAGGCTGGCTGTTCGTCTGATTGACGCTAAAGGGGGGCATACCCATTTTCGTGCCGTCTCCGAATTGGCCCGGTTACCGGACTGGTACAGTCGTTCTGACTTTCGATGGAACTGTCTCTTACGGTACTTCGCAACGCTAGGTACTGCGCGGCATGGCGTCAAGCGGATCGCGTGTCACCGCCTGCGCCCCGTCGCCGGATCAAGCCCATGGGACACGCAGGGAGAAACCCAATGCCGCTCATCCAGGTTCGCGTGATCAAGGACGTGTTCAGCAAGGAGCAGAAGCGTCAGATCATCGGCAAGCTCACGGACGCCATGGTTTCGGTCGAGGGTGAGAACATGCGCGGGGTCACGTGGTGCGTGATCGAGGAGGTGGAGAGCGGCGACTGGGGCATTGGCGGTCAGGCGCTGACCACCGCGGACGTGCAGGCCTTGGCGCGCGGAAAGGCTGCCTGACAGACCGCGTCCCCGCAGCCCTCGCTGCAAACGCACCTGCTGCGCGCATGGCCGCGCCTTCCGTTCCCATCCGGTCAGTCCCGGACATGCGGGGGCGACGGTGGCGTTCGGCCCAACACGATGTCTCCGATCCCGCCACTCATTCCGCCACGAAGGACTGCGCGATGGACGCTCTTTCCTCCGACCGCGTCTGCCTCGGCCTCGACGGAGCGATGGCCGATCGGGAAGCTGGGCCTGGTATGCGCGCATCCAAGCCGCTGCTGCCCCGAACGGCCTTGCAGATCTTCGTTCCCTTCGCCGCCGGCTATTTCCTGTCCTACGTGTTCCGTACCATCGACGCGACGCTTGCCGGGGAGCTGGTGCGTTCGCTGGCGCTCGATGCGCGGACGCTTGGGTTGCTGACCTCGGTCTATTTCCTGACCTTCGCGGCATTCCAGCTGCCGCTCGGGATGCTGATCGACCGGTTCGGCCCGCGGCGGGTGGGCGCGAGCCTGCTGACGATCGCGGCAGCCGGGGCGGCGATGTTCGGCCTTGGTCACAGTGTGGCGGTTCTGCTGACCGGGCGGGCGTTGATCGGCCTCGGCACCTCCGGTGCGCTGATGACCGGGCTCAAGGCGCTGGTGCTGCGGTTCGACAAGGATCGGCTGCCACTGCTCAACGGGTGCTTCATCATGTGCGGGGGCCTCGGTGCCACCGCTGCGACCGAGCCGGTCCATCTCATCGTGCGCCTGATCGACTGGCATGTGCTGTTCCTCGGCCTGGCGGTCGCGAGCCTTGCGACTGCCGGCGCGATCGCCGCGCTGGCGCCGGAGGCCCCGCCCGCCGTCGCCGTTGCAAGCCGAGGCGATCTGCTTCGCGGTGTCGTACGGATCTATCGGGACCCCGGATTCCTGCGGATCGCCCCGCTGTCGAGCGCCGTCATCGGCACCGCTTTCGCGGTGCAAAGCCTGTGGGCGGCGCGCTGGATGGCGGATGTGAGCCGGTTTCCGCCCGAGGCGGTGATCACGCATCTGTTCGCCATGGGCATCGCGCTCACCGTCGGCGCGGTGCTGATCGGCGTGGCCGGCGGGGTCCTGAAACGGCGCGGCGTGGCGCCGCAAACCTCGTTTAGCTATGCCTGCGCCGTGTTCGTGATCCTCCAGGCTCTGGTGGTGACCAGGGCGCCGGTTCCCGCATTCGCGCTCTGGTCCGGGTTCGCCGTGTTCGGGGCGATGACCACGCTCAGCTACACCATCCTGGCCGAGCTGTTCCCGTCCGAGTTGATCGGCCGCGCCAATGGCGCGCTCAACGTGCTGCATCTCGGGATGGCATTCGTGATCCAGTTCGCGATGGGCACGATTGTCGGGCTGTGGCACCGCGACGCGGCAGGCCATTATCCGGTGCAGGCCTATCAGGCGGCGTTCCTGCTGCCCCTGTTCCTGTGCGCCCTGGGGCTTGCGTGGCTCCTGCTTGGAGCACGGGAGGCGACGGCGGCAGTGCCATGCGAGGAGAAGCAGTCGTAAGACTGCCGGATCGCCACGGCACGGCGTCGCGCATTTCTGTTCCTGGACCGGACTATTCACGAGGCATTCATATACCTCGATCGGATGGAGCGTGCGGCGCTGGTGCGCCCGCCAACGGGCAGCGCCGCGGCGTCAGTCTCTGGATCGACCGACCCCTGGTGAGACCGCGACGATCGGTGGGCTGCAGAGCAGCGTCAGGCTATTCAACGCAGTTCGATCCGATTCACGCCCGATGCGGCAACCGCCGACGTTGCGCTGGCGCGGGGAAGTCTGGATCGTTAGCCTCCGAACGCGTTGAGCCCGGTCTGCGCACGGCCCAGGATCAGCGCATGCACGTCATGCGTGCCTTCGTAAGTGTTCACCGCTTCCAGGTTCATCACGTGGCGGATCACGTGGTATTCGTCCGCGACGCCATTGCCGCCGTGCATGTCGCGCGCCTCGCGCGCGATCGCCAGCGCTTTGCCGCAGGAATTGCGTTTGCACAGGCTGATCATTTCCGGCGCCGCGTCATGTGCGTCCATCAGCCGCCCGAGTTGCAGCACGCCCTGCAACGCCAGCGCGATCTCGGTCTGCATATCCGCCAGCTTCTTCTGGATCAGCTGGGTCGCGGCCAGCGGCCGGCCGAACATCATCCGCTGCATCGTGTACTCGCGCGCCGCGTGCCAGCAGAACTCGGCCGCGCCCAGCGCGCCCCAGGCAATCCCGAAGCGCGCGTTGTTGAGGCACGAGAACGGCCCCCGCAGCCCCTTCACCCCCGGCAGCAGATTCGCGTCCGGCACGAACACATCCGCCATCATGATCATGCCGGTGACCGAGGCGCGCAGGCTGAACTTGCCCTCGATCTTCGGTGTCTCCAGCCCCTTCATGCCGCGTTCCAGCAGGAAGCCGCGGATCGTGTCGGTCTCGTCCTTGGCCCAGACCACCAGCACATCCGCGATCGGGGCATTGGTGATCCAGGTCTTCGACCCGTTCAGCAGATAGCCGCCATCCACCTTGCGCGCGCGGGTGCGCATGGAAGCGGGGTCGGAGCCGGCATCCGGTTCGGTCAGGCCGAAGCAGCCGACGAACTCCCCGGAGCGCAGCCGCGGCAGGAACCGGTCCTTCTGGTCGTCCGAGCCGAACGCCCAGATCGGGTACATGACCAACGAGGACTGGACGGAAAACGCCGAGCGATAGCCGGAATCGACCCGCTCCACCTCACGCGCGATCAGCCCGTAGCTGACATAGTTCACCCCGGCGCAGCCATGGCTGTCCAAGGTTGCGCCGAGGAAGCCCATCTCGCCCATCTCGGTCATGATGGCGCGGTCGAAGCTCTCGTGGCGGTTGGCCAGCAGGGCGCGCGGGAACAGCTGCTCCTGGCAATAGCTGCGCGCGGCGTCGCGGATCGCGCGTTCGTCTTCGGTCAACTGGGCGTCCAGACGGAGCGGGTCGTCCCAGGCGAAATTGGTGAAGCGGGAGGCGTGGGGGGCGGTCACGCCTCGGTCTCGGGTGCCTGACCGCGGGAGCGCAGCAGCATGAAGGCGGGGATGTCGGTGCCGAAGCCGGTCACGCCGGCGGACGGCGTCGCGTCGTCGCCGCGATGGCGGTCACGGTCGCGGTCACGGTCACGTCCGGCGCGATCCCGCTCGGGCGCCGCGGCGCGCGGGGCGGCAACGTGACCGCCGGCGGCGCGGGTGCGGGGCGGTTCCGCGGTGCGGGGCGGCGGCGGCGGTGCGCTCTCGGGGGCGGCGGCAACCGCCGCGGCGACGCGCTCATCGGCGACGCTGTTGTCGGCGACGGTCTCGGCCGGCGCAGCGCTCCGGGAACGGCGCGCGCGCGGCGGCTTCTCGGCGGCGGCCTCGGGCTTCGCGGCGCGCTTCGGCGCGGC
>JAKAZJ010000138.1 GCA_021826565.1 Pseudomonadota bacterium
GCTTGGCTGTGGCATAAGCGGCCAGATCGGGGTTCCAGGTATCGTAGCCGAAACCCGCGGTGTGGGTCAGCAACTGGCGCAACGTGACCGGCGAGGCCGGTGCGCGCAGCCGCGGCGCGCCATCGGCGTCGAACCCGTCCAGCACCTGCACGGCGCCGAGTTCCGGCACCGTCTCGGCCGCCGGCGCGTCCAGGGAAAGCTTACCTTGCTCCACCAGCTGCATCGCCGCGGTGGCGGTGATCGCCTTGGTCATGGACGCAATCCGGAACACCGTGTCCATCCCCATCGGCGCGCCATCCGGCAGGACGCGGCGGCCATAGGCGATCTGGTCGATCGTTCCGGTCGCCGTGGTCGCGGCGGCGACGATTCCGGGGATCGTGCCCGCGGCGACGGCATCGCGCAGGGTCGTATGGGCCTGGTTCATCCGGGTTCCTCCTGATCTGGCATCAGCATAGGCGCTCCGGCGCGTTCCAGAAACTCGGCCTCGCTCAGTACTGTCACGCCGAGTGCGGCGGCCTTGCGCGCTTTCGATCCGGCATCGGCTCCGGCGATCACGAAATCGGTGCTTTTGGAGACCGATTCGGTGACCTTGGCGCCCAGCGCCTCGGCGCGCGCGCGCGCTTCCGCCCGTGTCATGGTCTGCAACGCACCGGTGAACACCAGGGTCCGGTTCAGGAACGGTCCGGCGGCGCTCGTGGTTTCGGGGGCGACGATCTCCAGTTCCGCGGCCAGCGCGTCGAGCGTTGCCAGGTTGCGTGGTTCGGCGAAGAAATCGGCCAGTTCCTCGGCGATTGCGGGGCCGATGCCCAGGATGCTGCCCAGACGTTCGCGCGCCTCCGACCCGATCGTGGTTGCGGCCAGCAATTCGGCGCGCCAGTGGGCGAAATCGCCATAGTGGCGGGCGAGCAGCCGGGCGTTGCGTTCGCCGATGCGGCGGATGCCCAACGCGTAGATAAAACGATCCAGCGGGACGCGGCGGCGGGATGCGATCGCGCGCAGCAGATTGGCGGCCGACAGCGCCCCCCAGCCATCCAGGGCGGCGAGCTCGGCCTCACGCGCGTGCAGGTGGAATATATCCACCGGGGATTGCAACCAGCCCAGCGCGTGGAACTCGGACACGGTCTTGTCGCCCATGCCCTCGATGTCGAAGGCGGGGCGGGAGGCGAAATGGATCAGTCGTTCCACCACCTGCGCCGGGCAGATCAGACCGCCGGTGCAGCGACGGATCGCCTCGCCGGGTGGGCGCGGGGCCAGGCTGCCGCAGGCGGGGCAGTGATCGGGAAAGACAAACGGGACGGCCTCGGGCGGGCGCTGCTCCGCCACGCTGCCCAGCACCTGGGGGATCACGTCGCCGGCGCGCTGGATCAGGACGGTATCGCCGACGCGGATGTCCTTGCGCGCGATCTCGTCTTCGTTGTGCAGGGATGCGCGAGCCACCAACACACCGCCGACATTGACCGGTTCCAACTCGGCCACCGGGGTCAGCGCACCGGTGCGGCCGACCTGGATGCGGATGGCGTTCAGACGGGTCGTGGCCTGCTGGGCGGGGAATTTCCACGCCACCGCCCAGCGTGGCGCGCGGCCGACGAAGCCCAGGCGCTGCTGCCACGCCAGATCGTCGATCTTGTACACGACGCCATCGATGTCGTACGGCAGCCCGGCGCGGGCCGCGTCCATCCGGGCCTGGAATGCGATCGCCGCCGCCTCGTCCGCCAGCGCAGCCGAGAGCGGGTCCACCGCGAACCCCCAGCCGCGCAGCCGGTCCAGATAGGCGGCATGGGTGGCGGCGGGCGGTTCGGACGCCTCGCCCATCGCATAGGCGAACAGCGATAGCGGGCGGGCGGCGGTGATCGCGGGATCCAGCTGACGCAGCCCGCCGGCGGCGGCGTTGCGGGGGTTGGCGAAGGGTTTTTCCCCGGCTTCCTCCTGCTGCGCGTTCAAGGCCAGGAAATCGGCCTTGGTGATGAACACTTCGCCGCGAATCTCGATCCGCGCCGGCGCGTTCCCGCCCAGCTGGCGCGGGACGGTGGCGATGCTGCGCAGATTGGCGGTGACGTCCTCCCCCTCCGAGCCGTCGCCGCGGGTGGCGCCGCGCGCGAACGCGCCGTGCTCATACAAAAGATTGACGGACAGGCCATCGATCTTGGGTTCGCCGACCAGCGCCAGCGGCGCCTCGGCGGGCAGGCCGAGGAAGCGGCGGACGCGGGCGCAGAACTCAGCGAAACCGGCGGCGTCGAATACGTTATCAAGCGACAGCATCGGCACGCCGTGACGCATGCGCGCGAAGCCGGTCTCCGGCATGGCGCCGACCTGGCGGGATGGGCTGTCGTCGCGGATCAGGGCGGGGAAGCGCGCCTCGATCGCGGCATTGCGCGCCCGCAATGCGTCGTAGGCGGCGTCGGTGATCTCGGGCGCGTCGTGGCGGTGATACGCCACGTCGTGATGGGCAATGACGGCAACCAGGCGGGCCAGCTCGGTCGCGGCCTCGGCTTCGGTCAGTTCGGCGGGGTCCTTGGTCATGGCGGCAGTATGGGGCGTGCGGGAGACCGCGGGAACCGGGCGGCGGTGGTCAGCCGATCCGCGCAAGCCCGCCCATATAGGGTGCCAGCACGGTGGGCACCTGCACCGACCCGTCCGCCTGCTGATGCGTCTCCAGCACCGCGATCAGCGCGCGTCCCACCGCCACGCCCGATCCGTTCAGCGTATGGACAAACCCCACCCCATCCGGCCCGCGCATCCGCGCCCCCATCCGGCGTGCCTGGAAATCGCGGCAGGTGGAGCAGGACGAGATTTCCCGCCACGCTTCCTGCCCCGGCAGCCACACTTCCAGATCAAAGGTCTTCGCGGCGCCGAACCCGGTATCGCCCGCGCATAGCAGCACCCGCCGGAATGTCAGCCCCAGCGCCGTCAGCACCGCCTCGGCGCAGCCGGTCATGCGTTCATGTTCCGCTTCACTCGCCTCGGGCGCGCAGATCGAGACCAGCTCCACCTTGCGGAACTGGTGCTGGCGCAGCATCCCGCTGGTATCGCGGCCGGATGCCCCGGCCTCGGAGCGGTAGCAATCGGTCAGCGCGGTCAGGCGCAGCGGCAGGTCCTTGGCGGCGAGGATCTCGCCGGCGACGGTGTTCGTGAGCGGCACTTCGGCGGTCGGGATCAGCCAGCGCCCGTCGGTGGTGCGGAACAGGTCGTCGGCGAATTTCGGCAGCTGGCCGGTGCCATAGACCGTGGCGTCGTTGACCAGGGACGGGACCACCATCTCGGTATAGCCATGCGCGCCGGTGTGCAGGTCCAGCATGAACTGACCGAGCGCCCGTTCCAGCCGCGCCAAGGCCCCGCGCAGAACCACGAATCGCGCCCCGGACAGCTTCGCGGCGGTAGCGAAATCCATCAGCCCCAGCGCCTCGCCCAGTTCGAAATGCTGCTTCGGGGCGAAATCGAACGCGGGTTTGGCGCCGTGTTCGGCCAGGACCAGGTTGGCGCGTTCGTCGGCGCCGTCGGGCACGCCGGCGTCCAGCAGGTTCGGCAGCGCCTCCAGGCTCGCGCGAAGCGCAGCGTCCAATGCGCCGGCGCGGGCTTCCAGCGATTCCATCTCGGCGCGCAGCGCCGTGGCTTCCGCCTCCCGCGCGGCGGTATCCGCGCCGGTGCGCTTCGCCTGGCCGATTTCGCGCGCCAATGCGTTGCGCCGCGCCTGCTTCTCCTGCGCCGCGCCCTGCGCCGCCCGGCGCTCCGCATCGCGGGCCAGCAGCGCCGGCGTCATGGCGGCCAGGCCACGCCGCGCCATCGCCGCGTCGAACGCGGCCGGGTCGGCGCGGAGCGCGCGGATATCGTGCATCGGATTACGGCTCCACCGGCTTGGGCGCCACGATCTTCGCCATGATCACCGAAATCTCGTACAGCGCGATCAGCGGCAGCGCGAGCGCGGTCTGCGTGAACACATCGGGCGGCGCCAGGATCGCCGCGACCACGAACATCCCGACATAGGCATAGCGCCGGAACCGGGACAGACCGGCCGCCGTCACGATCCCCACTTTCGCCAGCAACGTCAGCAGCACCGGCAACTGGAACGTCAGGCCGAAGGCGAAGATCATCTTCATCACCAGATCGAGATATTCCGACACCCGCGGCATCAGCTCGATCGGCACGCCGCCGCCGCCGGTCGAGGACTGGAAGCTGGCAAAGAATTTCCACGCGAACGGGAACACCACGTAATAGGCCAGCGACCCGCCCATCAGGAACAGGACCGGCGAGGATACCAGGAACGGCAACAGCGCCCGCTTTTCCGACCGGTACAGCCCCGGCGCGATGAACATCCATAGCTGCGAGGCGATCACCGGGAAGCCGATGAACATCGCCCCGAACATCGCCACCTTGATCTTGGTGAAGAACACCTCGTACAGCTGGGTGTAGATCAGATGCGGCGCGTGCATGCCCTGGCTTTCCAGCACGCGCGCCAGCGGCTCGGCCAGGAAATAGTAGATGTCGCCCGAGAAATAATAGCACCCGCCGAAGGCCACCATGAATGCGACGATGGCGTACATCAGCCGCCGCCGCAGCTCCAGCAGGTGCTCGAGCAGCGGCATCGGCTTGTCGTGGATCGGATCGTCGATCGGCGTCTGCTGGTCCAAGTGAAATCCCGGGGTTGAGTGCGACGGTCAGCGCGGCGGAGCGCAGCCGGGCGGGATGAAGGCAGGGGTGGCGGGCGGCATCGCCTCGGCCGCGACGATGGGGGCTGCCAGGGCCGATGCAATGCAGGCGGGCGGGATGAAGGCGGGCGGCTCGGCGGGGGCGGCCGGGTCGGCGCCCTCGGGGCGGTCCAGGTCGGTGACCGCGAGTTCGCCCACCGGCTCGGTTGCGCCATCGGCCAATGGGTCGGAGGCGAAGCTGTCGCGCAGGCTGCCATCCGGGTCCAGCGTGCGTTCCAGCGTATCGGCGACATTCAGGTTGCGGAACTCGTTCAGCGTGTCGCGCACGTCGCTCAGATTGGCGTCGCGCATCATCTCGTCCACATGGCCCTGAAACTCGGCGGCCATGCGCCGGGCTTTGCGGATCGTGCCCATGACGGCACGCACGGCGACGGGCATGTCCTTCGGCCCGATCAACACGAGCGCGACGGCGGCGATGACGGCGATCTCGGACCAGGCGAAGTTGAACATGGGGCCGCCTGCTAGCAGGAAAGCGCCGCAGCGGAAACCGGGGGCGCGCCTGGGCGGTTGCCCCCGCAGGGGGCGGCAGGCCCTTCAGTGCGACATCAGCACCGGCAGCGTCATGTGGCGCAGCACCGAGCGCGTGACCCCGCCCAAGGTCAGTTCGCGCACCCGCGAATGGCCGTAGCCGCCCATCACCAGCAGGTCGGCGCCGAGATCGGCGGCATAGCTCAGCAGCAGATCGGCCTCGTGGATCTGCCCGTCACCTACGCTGCGCGCGGCCGTCACGGTCAGCCCATGGCGGGCCAGATGGGCGGCGATCTCCGCCCCCGGTACATCCCCTGGTACGCCCCCTGGAACCTGCTCCGCCCCCGCGCGTGCGATGGTCAGCACCGTCACCTGCGCGCCCGGCGCGATCAGGCCCAGCATGTCGCCCACCGCCCGGGCGGCCTCACGCGTGGGCGTCCAGGCGATCAGCACGTTGCGCCCGATATTGGGGAAGCTGCCCGCGTAGGGCAGCAGCAACAGCGGCCGTCCGGCGGCCAGCAGCACGTCTTCGATCATGTGCCGCCCGGCCGGCGGGACGCGATGATCGGGATCGTCCTGGCCAATCACGGTCAGATCGACATGGCGCGCGGCGGCGGCGATGGCGGGACCGACCGGCCCCGGCGCGCAATGCCAGTCACCGGCGACGGCCGCGCCCGCCAGCGCGGCGCGGAACGCGGCCTCGATCGCTCCGGACCGCGCGGTGGCCTCGGCCTGTAGCTGTTCCATCGTGCTCTGCAGCGCCAGCACTTCGGGATAGCCGCCGAGGGCGAAGCCGAGATCCGCGGGCAGGAGCAATTCCAGCGGGCACAGCCCGGTCAGATGCGCGCCGGCGGCGCGGGCCAGGTCCAGCGCTACGTGCAGGCGTGCCGCGTCGCGGGGGG
>JAKAZJ010000139.1 GCA_021826565.1 Pseudomonadota bacterium
AGGTATAGCAGGACCGCGCCGGATTCGAACACGCTGACCGGCATCGCCCCCGGCCCGTCGGGATCGACGATCGCGGGGATGCGATTGTTCGGGCTGATCTTCAGGAAATCGGGGTTGAACTGCTCGTTCTTGCTGATATTCACGGGATGCACCGTGTAAGGCAGCCCCATCTCCTCCAACGCGACGCTGATCTTGCGCCCGTTCGGGGTGTTCCAGGTCCATAATTCGATTGCGGGCATGTGACGCTACCTCCGGTTGCTTGGCGCTTACTGTGCGCGCCCCGGAGGTAGCGTTCAAGCGGCGATCAGCGCGAGTAGAACTCGACCACCAGATTCGGTTCCATCTGCACCGGATACGGCACGTCCGACAGTTTCGGCGCGCGCGCGAACCGGCCCTTCATGGCCCGATGATCGACTTCCAGATATTCCGGCACGTCGCGTTCGGTGCTTTGCGAGGCATCCAGCAGCATGGCCAGTTGCTTCGACTTTTCCTTGACTTCCACGCTGTCGCTGTCGCGCACCTGGAACGAGGGGATGTTGACCCGCCGGCCATTCACCAGGATATGCCCGTGCGAGACGAACTGCCGCGCGGCAAACGGCGTTACCGCGAATTTCATCCGGTAGATCACCGCGTCCAGCCGCCGTTCCAGCAGCTCGATCAGGTTCTCGGACGTATCGCCCTTGCGCCGGACCGCTTCCTCATAATATTTGCGGAACTGCTTTTCGCCGATATTGCCGTAATAGCCTTTCAGCTTCTGCTTGGCCATCAGCTGCGTGCCGAAATCGGTCGGCTTTTTGCGCCGCTGGCCATGCTGGCCCGGGCCGTAATCGCGCTTGTTTACCGGCGATTTCGGACGCCCCCACAGGTTCACCCCGAGGCGACGGTTGATCTTGTATTTGCTTTCGGCGCGCTTAGTCATGGGCGCGATGCCCCTTTCCGTGGCTTTGTTGCACCGGTAGGCCGCGCGCAAACGCGGCGGGAGCAGGTCCCGAAGACCCGTCCACGTTCCCGGCCGTAAGCCCGCGCATCTACCGGCCCGGCCCGGCGCTGTCAAACCCCGGTCGGGTCCGGGTTTGACGGCCGGCCCCGGCACAAACTGCCGGGCGATTAACCCCGCGTTCACCGGCCGGCCTCCACAATGCCGCCACGCAGCCCCGTTTCGCACCCCGCATCCCCATCATGTCGCCCGACCCACACTCCGCCGCGCCCCGATGAACCCCTTGCTGGCCGGGTTGAAATCGCTTGGGCCGGCGCGGCTTGGCGCGCTGGCGGCGGTCGGGCTCGCCACACTGGCGCTGCTCGCCCTGCTGGTGCTCAGCGGCGGC
The DNA here is from genome assembly GCA_021826565.1 of Pseudomonadota bacterium. The sequence goes on from JAKAZJ010000139.1 coordinate 1,326, forward strand.
GCGCAGCCGATGTCGCTGCTGTATGGGGATCTCGCGCTGCGCGATTCCGGGCAGATGTCGCAGGCGCTGGACCACGCCCATATCCGCTACCGCCTCGCCGCCGGCGGGACCGAGATCCTGGTCCCGCGCGACCAGGTTGCCGCCGCCCGCGTCCTGCTCGCCCGCCAGGGCCTGCCGTCGGGCGGCACGATCGGCTACGCGATCTTCGATCACGCCGACATGCTGGGCATGACCCCGTTCCAGGAGCGGATCGATGAGACCCGCGCGATGGAAGGCGAGCTGGCCCGCACCATCCGCGCCATCCAGGGCGTCCGCGCCGCCCGCGTCCACCTGGTCCTGCCACGCCGCGCCCCGTTCGCGCGCACCGCCCGCCCCGCCCAGGCCAGCGTGCTGTTGACGCTGGACGCCGCCGCCACCGCGGATAACGAGACGGTGCAGGCGATCCTGAACCTGATCGCCGCCGCCGTGCCCGGGTTGAAGCCGGGAAATATCGCCATCGTCGACTCCCGTGGCGAGGTCCTGGCCCGCGCCGGCGCCCCCACCGGTGCCGCCGGTCGCGCCCGCACCGACCAAGGCGTCCGCCGCGCCACCGAACTGCGCCTGGCCGGCGCGGTGGAGCGGATGCTGGCACGCAGCCTCGGCGCCGGCCATGTCCGCGCCGAGGCCGCGGTGCGAATGGATTTCGACCAGGTCCACGAAACCGCCGAGACCTTCGATCCCAACGGTCAGGTGGCGCTGAGCGAACAGACCTCGTCCTCCCGCCGCCAGTCCACCCGGCCGACGCCGCCGGTTTCCGTGGCCAACAATCTGCCCAACGCCCCCGGCGGCAACGCCGCCCTGGCGCATAACGATACCACCCGCCACAGCACGACGAATTACGAGATCAGCAAGACCGTCCGCACCCTGATCCACGACCAGCCCAGCATCTCGCGGATCAGCTTGGCGGTGATGGTCGATGCCGCCCGGGTGCACACCCCGGCGGCCCTGGCGCGGATCACGGAACTGGTGAAAACCGCGATCGGCTTCGACCCCAAGCGCGGCGATACCGTGCAGGTGATCGCGATGCCGTTCCGGACCAGTGGCGCACCCGCCGCGCCCGCGGCCAGGACGTGGTTCGCCGCCATCCGCCTGGGCAAGGCCGATCTGATGCGTCTGGCGGAAAGCGCGGTGATCGGGCTGATCGGGTTGCTGGCGCTGCTGCTGGTGGTGCGGCCGATGGTGCTGCGGATCACCAGCCTGCCGCCCACGATCGCGGGAATGCCCGCGCTCGCCTCCGGCGGCGGCGAGGCGACGCTTGCCGCCTCCGGTGGCATCCCTGCCCTGCCCGCACCCGCCGGCAGTCTGCCGATGCTGGCCGATGAAAGCATGGTCACCGTCGCGCAGATCGAGGGCCAGCTCCGGGCTTCCTCGATCCGCCGCATCGCCGAGATGGCCGAGCGTCATCCCGACGAAACCCTGTCCATCGTGCGTGGCTGGATGGCGCACGAGGCCGGATGATGGGGGCCGTGGCACATGCTCAAAGCCGATGACTGGCGGGCGATCAGCGGGGCGCAGAAGGCGGCGATCCTGATGCTGGCGCTGGGCGAGGAACAGACCGCACGCCTGTTCGCGATGATGCATGAAGACGAGATCAAGGATGTGTCCTCGGCCATGGCCCAGCTTGGTCCCGTGCGCGCCGAGCTGGTGGAAAAACTCTGCGGCGATTTTACCGAAAGCATGGGCCAGTCGGGCAACCTGGTCGGCAGCTTCGAATCCACCGAACGCCTGTTGCAGAAATCCCTGCCGCGCGAACGCGCGTTGCAGATCATGGAGGAGATCCGCGGCCCGGCCGGGCGCACCATGTGGGACAAGCTCGGCAACGTGAACGAAGCCGTGCTGGCGAACTACCTGAAGAACGAATACCCGCAGACCGTCGCCGTCGTGCTGTCCAAGGTGAAGGCCGAGCACGCCGCCCGCGTGCTGGTGCTGCTGCCGGAAAGCTTCGCCATGGAAGTGGTGATGCGGATGCTGCGTATGGAAAGCATCCAGAAGGACGTGCTGGACGGGGTCGAACGCACCTTGCGCGCCGAGTTCATGTCCAACCTGGCCCGCAGCGCCCGGCGCGACGCGCATGAGCTGATGGCCGACATCTTCAACAACCTCGATCGCCAGTCCGAGACCCGCTTCATCGCCGCGCTGGAGGAACGCAACCGCGATGCCGCCGAGCGGATCAAGGCGCTGATGTTCACCTTCGACGACCTCCAGCGCCTCGGCGCGCCGGCGGTGCAGGTGCTGCTGCGCGAGGTGGAGAAGGAGAAACTCCCGCTCGCGCTCAAGGGCGCATCGGAGAAGCTGCGCGGCCTGTTCTTCGGCTGTCTGTCCGAACGCGCCGGCAAGATGCTGCGCGAGGAGATCGAAGCGCTGGGCCCGGTCAAGCTGCGGCAGGTGGACGAGGCGCAGGCCGCGATCGTCGCCACCGCCAAGGAGCTGGCGGCACAGGGCAAGATCGAGATCGGCGAAGGCAAGGACGAGGAGGTCGTTTACTGACATGGATGGTCTGTTCACGATCTCCCCCGAATTTCTGGGCCGTGCGGCCGGGAGCGTCGCCGCCGGAGACCGCATCGCCGGAGGGCCGGCCGCAGGCGATCGGGCGGCCGGAATCCTGTTTGCCGAGGATTTCGACGCGCCGCATTCCTTCACGCCGCACGCTTTCACGCCCCCGGCCAAACCGCGCCCGACCTGCACCGCCGCCGAGCTGGAGGCCGCCCGCGCAACCGCCTATGCCGAGGGCCGCGAGATCGGCTTCGCCGAGGCCACCACCCAGCACGAAGCCGCTCTGACCGACGCCACCCGGGCGCTCGCCGGCAAGCTGGTCGCCCTGCGCCACGACGCCGCCGACGCCGCCGAACGCGCCGCAACCGCCCTTGCCCGCCTGTTCCTCGACAGCCTCGCCGCCCTGTTTCCCGCCCTGTGCGCCCAGCATGGCGCCGCCGAGGCCGCCGCGGTCCTGCGCGCCGTGCTGCCCGGACTTGGGGGCGAACCGGGCCTGCGCCTGTCCGCCAATCCGGCCATCCTGCCCGGACTTGCGGCCGAACTGGCCCGGCTCGACCCCGCTTTGGCCGCCCGCACCAGCCTGACGCCAAGCGAGATGCTGATCCCGGGTGACGTCATACTCGCCTGGCAGCACGGGACCGCGACGCGCGATGCCGCCACGCTGTGGCACGCGCTCGCCGCCGCTTTGGCCCCGAGCGGCCTGATGCTCCCCCCATTGCCGGAGTCCACCGATGCAAGATGACATGGAACTGGCCGAACTCCCCGACCCCGCGCCGGCCGACAGCGCCGCCCCGCGCGGCGCGAGCGAGCTTGAGGCGGTGTACGACATCCCTGTCACGGTCAGCGCGGTGCTCGGCAAGGCGACCATGCAGGTCAGCCAGTTGCTGAAACTGGGCCGCGGCGCGGTGGTCGAACTCGACCGCAAGCTGGGCGAGGCGATCGACATCTATGTCAACAACCGCCTGGTCGCGCGCGGTGAGGTGGTGATGGTCGATGACAGCCGCCTCGGCGTCACCATGACCGAGATCGTGAAAGCGGACCGGAGCGGATAGATGCGCGTCCTTCTGATCGGTGCCCTGTCGGGCGAGCTCGGCCAGGCCGGGCGCATCGCGCTTGCTCGCGGCGCGAAACTCGATCACGCCGAGGACCTGGAGCCGGCGCTGGAACGCCTGCGCGCCGACGCCCGCGTCGATCTGGTCCTGGCGGAAATCTCGCGCGACATCCCCGCCCTGATCGCTGCTCTGAAAGCGGAGCGGATCGCCGTCCCGGTGGTTGCCTGCGGCACCGATGCGGATGCCGACGCGGCGGTCGCGGCGATCCGGGCCGGAGCACGCGAGTTCCTGCCGCTGCCGCCCGACCCCGAGCTGATCGCGGCGATCCTGGCCGCTGCTGCGGGCGAAACCCATGCGCTGATCCTGCGCGATCCGGCGATGGCGGCCACCGTCCGCCGCGCCGAGCAGATCGCGGGGTCCGAAGCCTCGGTTCTGATCAGCGGTGAATCGGGCACCGGCAAGGAAATCCTGGCCCGCCACATCCATCGCCGCTCGCGCCGCGCCGCGCGCGCTTTCGTCGCCCTGAACTGCGCCGCGATCCCCGAGAATCTGCTGGAATCGGAGCTGTTCGGCCACGAGAAGGGCGCGTTCTCCGGCGCCATCGCCCGCCGCATCGGCAAGTTCGAGGCCGCGGATGGCGGCACCTTGCTGCTCGACGAAATCAGCGAGATGGATATCCGCCTGCAAGCCAAGCTGCTGCGCGCGGTCCAGGAACGCGAGATCGATCGCCTGGGCGGGGTCGGTCCGGTGCGCGTGAACGTGCGCATCCTGGCCACCACGAACCGCGACCTGGCCGCCGAGGTGGCGTGCGGCAGATTCCGCGAAGACCTCTATTTCCGCCTCAATGTCATCGGTCTGCGCATCCCGCCGCTGCGCGAGCGTCCCGCCGACATCGCCGCCCTGGCCGAGCATTTCGCCCGCCGCTATGCCGAGCTGAATGCGCTGCCGCACCGCCCGCTATCCCCGGTCGCACTGACCAAGCTGGCCGCACAGCCCTGGCGCGGCAATGTGCGCGAGCTGGAAAACACCATCCATCGCGCGGTCCTGCTGGCCGAGACCGACATCATCGGGCCGGAGGCGCTGGACCTCGGGACACCGGCCCAGCCCGTGCACGCGGTCGCTTCAGGGGGGGCGTCGCCAGG
>JAKAZJ010000140.1 GCA_021826565.1 Pseudomonadota bacterium
CACGACGGCCTCGATAGGCTTGTTGCCGTCGATGAAGGGCCAGGGCGCGATCGAGCCGCTGGTACGACGCGTACGCAGACAGGCGTGGTCACGTAGATCACCGATGCACTCCGGTCGGTTCCGCCCGCGCAGATAATCGGGGCTGCCAACCACCACGAACTGGAACGGTGGTGTCAGCGGCACGGCTACCATATCGGGTGCTACGAACTGGCCGGGACGGATACCGGCGTCGAAGCCGCCGGCCGCAAGATCGACCTGCTCCGGGCTCGCGGCAATCTCCACCTCGATCTCGGGATAGGCCTGGCAGAAAGACACGATCAGCGGCTCCAGCAGGATCGGCACCACGGCGCGCGGCACCGAGAGGCGCAGCAACCCGGCCGGACGCTGCCCGAGCCCACGCGCGGCCTCTCCCGCGGCGACCAGCTCTTCGAAGGCAGGCTTCGCGCGTGAAAGGAAGCGTTCGCCGGCTTCGGTCAGTCCCACGCTGCGCGTTGTACGGGTGAAAAGCGCGGCGCCAAGGCGCGTTTCAAGCGCACGTACCGCCTGGCTCATCGCCGACGGTGTCACCCCAAGTTCCGCGGCCGCCCGGCGAAAGCTGCGGTGCTGGGCGACGCGCAGGAACGCCTCGACGCCATCGAGCGCGCTGCGTCTGACTGTGAAGTTCTGCTTCATGCCCCGCCAACATTATCGCCGATACTCGTGCGCGGATAGTCTCCCTATGTCTGCGGTCTTCACCTGGAGATCAGCCGATGACCGCCGCAGCCATTGGCGCCGATATCATCCCGCCACGTCCGGCCTGGCGCAGCCTGCTCTGGATGGTGCCGTTGACGATCCTGTGGGTTGCGTTGATCGAACGGGAACCGCTCATCCAGACCAGCGGCGTCCCGACCTCGGGCCATCAGCTGGCGGCCCATGCACTCATGGCGATCGGTCTGTGGCTCGGTCTCGAAAGCACCAGCCTGACGCCCGACCAGCGCCGCGTGACCTGGCTCGGGGTCATGATTCCCTACACACTCTGGTTCGCCGTCGCCTGGAGTGCCGCGATCGGCGGCGCCTTCCGCCCCGGTGCCTCAGCCTTTCCGGCGCTGCCGGCGGCGATCTTCCTGCCGCTGATCATTGGCCTGCCGCTGTTGCTGGCATCGAGGCGGATCGGGCAGGTGCTCGACGCGATGCCGGCGAGCTGGCTGGTTGCCCTTCAGCTTTACCGCGTGTTCGGCATCTGGGCGCTTGCCGCCTGGCTGCGCGGGGCGCTGCCCGGCGCGTTCGCGCTGCCGGCGGGATTGGGCGATGCGCTGACCGGGCTGCTCGCCGTGCCCGCGGCCATCGCGGTCGCGACCGGCACGGCGCGGGGAAGACGGGCGGCGATCGCCTGGAATATCCTGGGCCTCACCGATTTCACGGTCGCGATCACCCTGGGCCTCATCACCACGCCCGGCCGGTTCCAGCTGATCGTTCCGCATGTGCTGAACGGCGTCGGGGCCGGCGTTTATCCCGATGTGCTGACCCCGGCGTTCGTGGTGCCAAGCTCGATCCTGCTGCACGCCTTGTCGCTGCGCCAGCTGCGCCGCCGTAGTGGGACGGAGGCTCCGGGGTGCTAGACGCGCGTCTCGGCCGATATGGAAGCAGGGGCAGCCGCCCGACAGGCGCCCGCGTCATGACCCGCCGTGGCTGCCGCCGATCGCATCCAGCCGTTCCAGTGCGTCATGGGGCAACGCCAATTCACCCGCCGTCAGGTTTTCCCGCAGATGCGCGACCGAGGACGTGCCCGGGATCAGCAGGATGTTGGGTGCGCGCTGCAACAGCCAGGCAAGGGCGGTCTGCATCGGCGTCGCGCCCAGATGCGCGGCAACCTCCGACAGCGTCGATGATTGCAGCGGCGTAAAGCCGCCCAGCGGGAAGAACGGCACATAGGCGATGCCCATCCCCGCCAGCGCGCCAATCAGCGCGTCGTCGGCCCGATGCACCAGGTTGTAATGGTTCTGGACGCACACCACCGGGGCGATCGCGCGCGCTTCCGCGATCTGCGCCGCGGTCGCGTTGCTCAGACCCAGATGGCGGATCAGCCCCTGGCGGCGTAGCTCCGCCAGCGCGGAGAACGGCGCCGCGATCGAGCCTTCGCTCGGCGTGTGGACCTGGCCCATGACCCGCAGATTGACCACGTCCAGCACGTCCACACCCAGGTTCCGCAGATTGTCGTGCACCGCGTCCGTCAGCTCCGCCGGTGCCATGGCCGGCTTCCACGAGGCGTCCGCGCCGCGCACCGCGCCCACCTTGGTCACGATCGTCAGCCCGTCCGGATAGGGGTGCAGCGCCTCGTGGATCAGCCGGTTGGTGATATGGGGGCCATAGAAGTCGCTGGTGTCGATGTGATCGACCCCGTGCGCCACCGCTGCGCGCAGCACCGCCCGCGCCGCATCCGGGTCCTTCGGCGGCCCGAACACGCCTGGTCCGGCAAGCTGCATCGCGCCATAGCCCAGGCGGTTCACGGTACGGTGGCCCAAAGCGAATGTAGCGATGGGGGTGGCGAGGTCGGTCATGTCGATGGCTCCAGGATCGGGACCCGTCGCATATGGGTGCGATGACGGCGCGGCATCGCCTGATTCAAACGCAGGTCCCGATGCAGACCGCCGCGCGATACGCGCCGGACGCGCGGGACCAGCGGAAGCGCAGATGGGAACTCGGTGCCAGGGTGAACATCGCACGCGCCAGCGTGCGCTGGAACGGCGCCTGGCCGTTCCGGTCGATCGTCAGCATGACGCGCGCGCCGAGGACGCCGTTCATCGCCGCCGCGATCGCCGGGCCGGTCATCCCGCGCGTCGGCCGTCCGTCGATCTGCGCGATTCGGTCGCCCGCGCGCAGCCCGGCCCGCGCCGCGGGTCCGCCGATGACGGTGGCGGTAATCGTCGGTGCCCCGTCCCGCGTAACCACCGCGGCACCGATGCCGATCTTGCTGGTCCAGGGTCGCGCGGCATAATCGCGTTTCGTGGGCCCTACGATCAGGTCGAAATGCCCGGCCCGGCGGGTCCGCGTCACCACCAACAGATTCGCCGCGTCGGTTTCCTGGTGATCGCGCGTGCCGTCCTTGTGCCAATCCCCGGCGATCATCTGCTGTGCGTGCATCGGCACGGCCAGGACCCGGCGCAACCGCCCTGCCTCGATCGCGTAAAGGCATAATGCGGAGAAATATCCTCCGCCTCCCGAATACATATCCTGCCAGGCGACGCGCAGCCCGAACGCCGTCTGGCCCGGGGCGATGCGATAGGGGGCGAGATCGAACCGCGCGATCCGCCCCGGCGCGACCGGGCCGGCGGCATCTTGCGCCGCGTCCGGGGTAGGAAGATCGGTCAGCCGCCAATCGGTGGCCGCACGGATCGGCCCGCGCTTGGCGATCAGCCGCGGGGCTGCTCCGGCCCGGGCGGCGACGACGCCCAGATACACATGAAGCGGCGGTTCGCTTTTGATTTCGGGTTGCGCGCAGCGTGGGGTGGTGGGCGCGTCCGAATAGGGTGCGGCGCCGCCGGTGCAGACGATCGCCACGAACTGGCCCGGATGTCCCGGCCAGGGCTTGGCGCCGACCAGGTGGCGCGGCGCGGTGTCGGCGGCCGGCACCAGCAAGGCGACGATTTGCGCGGCGGGCAGCGCCGGCGGCACACCAAGAGCGGCCGCGCCCGGCGCCCAGGCATCGGCGCGCGTCGGCGGGAACACCGCGAGCAGCCACAGGACCGCGGCGAACGTGCCGAGCTGCAACTCAAAACGGCGGCGGAGGCTGGTCATGGGATCGGCTCCGGAACGGTCTGCATGGCAGGGTGATAGCGCGATTCCGCGGCACGCGACACGGCGGGCCGCGCGATGGCGCGGTGCGGTCGGGCGCGGGCGGGCCTTGCCGTCGCGCCCTGCCGGGTCAATATGCCGGCCAACCCGACCGTCGGTGCCCTGACCAGGCGCCCTGACAAGCCAACATCGAACCGGCTATCCGGCTTCGATCATCACAAGTCCAACGCCTCGTCGGCCAGCCGGCGGGTATCAAAAGGAACGCCGTCATGGATGCCTCCCCTGCCCAGCTGCGCGGGCGCGCGATCTTCGCGAATCCCGGCCCGACCAATATCCCGGACGGCATCCTGCGCGCGATCGACCGCCCGACGATCGATTTCCACGACGCCGATTTCCTGCCCGTGTATCGCGAGGTGTTCGCGGGCCTGAAGCGCGTCATCGGCACGCGGCATCATCTGTTCATGTACACCGGCTCGGGCCATGCCGCCTGGGAAGCCACGCTGACCAACCTGCTATCGCCGGGCGAGACCATTCTGGTCCTGGAATCGGGGTATTTCTCGGAAGAATGGGGCAAAATGGCCGCCGCCCACGGGGTGGCGGTGCAGACCGTCGCCGCCGACTGGCGCCACGGTGTGGACATCGCCGGCGTCCGCGCGGCGCTGGAAGCCGATCGCGGCCATGTCATCAAGGCGGTCTGCGTGGTGCATAACGAGACCGCGACCGGGCTGACCATCCCGCCGGCGGAGGTGCGCGCTGCGATCGATGCCGCGAAGCACCCGGCCCTGTTCCTGGTCGATACCATCTCCTCGCTCGCCAGTCTGGACTTCCATATGGACGATTGGGGGATCGATGCGGTGGTGGGCGGCAGCCAGAAGGGGCTGATGAACCCGACCGGCATGAGCTTCACCGCCGTGTCGGACAAGGGGATGGACGCACACCGCAAGGCGCGGCTGGGTCGGTATTATTTCGACTGGTCGGTGATGCTGACCCGCAAGCCGCATGACAGCTTCGTGGGCACGGTGCCGGTCAATGCCTTCTACGGGCTGCGCGAGGCAGTACGGATGCTGGAGGAGGAAGGCATGGACCAGGTGGTCGCCCGCCACCACCGCCTGTCCGAGGGCGTGCGCCGGGCCGTGGCGGCCTGGAGCGGCAACAACGGCCCGCAACTGTTCTGCACCAACCCGGCGCGGGTATCGGATTCCGTCACCACGATCCTGATGCCCGAGGGCCAGGATGCCGACGCATTGCGGCGCACCGCGCGCGGGCGCTTCAACGTGAGTATGGGCGGCGGCCTGGGCAAGCTGGGCGGCAAAGTGTTCCGCATCGGCGTGATGGGGGACGTGAACGAGACGATGCTGCTGGGTGTGCTGGGCGCGGTGGAGATGTCGCTGCGGATCAACCAGGTGCCGCACGGCAAGGGCGGGGTGGAAGCGGCGATGGCGTATTTTGCGGGGTAGGGGTGCGGTTTCCCCGCGCGGCAATCCCTGATACCAGCCGACGCCATGACCGACGACCCGCCGCCCAACCCCGCGCTTCTCCCCGCCGGCCTGCGCGACCTCCTCCCGCCCGATGCCGCGGCGGAGGCCGACGCGGTGCAGGCCTTGACCGACGTGTTCTCCGCCCACGGCTACGAACGCATCCGCCCGCCGCTGCTGGAGTTCGAAGACAGTCTGCTCGCCGGCTCCGGCGCCGCGGTGGCGGATCAGACCTTCCGCCTGATGGACCCGGACAGCCAGCGCATGATGGGGCTACGCGCCGACACCACGCCGCAGGTGGTGCGGATCGCCACCACCCGGCTGGCCGGGGCGCCGCGGCCGCTGCGGCTGTCCTATGCCGGGCAATGCCTGCGCGTGCGCGGCAGCCAGATCGCCCCGGACCGCCAGGTGCCGCAAGCCGGGATCGAGCTGATCGGCCGCGATTCACCCGCCGCGGACGCGGAAATCGTGCTGGTCGGCGCCGAGGCCCTGGCCGCCGCGGGCCTTGCGCGCATCAGCTTCGATCTGACCTTGCCCACCCTGACGCCGGCACTGATGGACGATGCAGGGATCGACGGTCCGGCTCGCTCCGCCCTGGCTCGCGCGCTGGATCGCAAGGATGCGGCGGCGGTGGCGCGGCATGGCGGGCGGCTGGCGCCGGTTTTGACCGATCTGCTGCTGGCCGCCGGCCCGGCCGACCGCGCGCTCGCCGCGCTCGCCGCCGCGCCGCTGCCGCCCGCCGCG
>JAKAZJ010000141.1 GCA_021826565.1 Pseudomonadota bacterium
GCTTGCAGCGCGCCGACCGCGCCCTGGCTCTGGCCGACGAGTGCCGAGAGATCCGCCTGGTCGGCGGGGATCGAGGCGACGATCTGGCTCTGCACCTCCATCGTATGCTGGAAGGTGCTGACCGCGGCCTGCCAGCGTGCGTTGGCGTCGGCGAGCAGACTGGCCTGTGTGAGGGTTCCTCGAAAATTCGGCGACTGGTAGTTCGGATAGAGTTGCTGGAACTGAAGCTGGACCTGCTGGACCGTGTAGGCGAGGCTCTGCGCCTGCCCCATGAGCTGGTTGATCTCGCCCATGGAGGATTGCAGTTGGGCCAGCACGGAGAAGGGCAGCGCCGTCAGATTGCGCGCCTGGTTCTCCAGCATCGAGATGCCCTGTTGGATCTGGGTGATCTGATTGTCCACCTCCTCCAGCGTCCGCACCGCCGTCAGGACGTTCTGCGTCAGGTTCGCGAAATCGATCACCGGCACAGTGGCCTGCGCGGGGAGCGGCGAAACGGCCGCCGCCGCCATGGCAATTACGGCAGCCCCGATGATTCGCCTCGGGGACAGAATCTGCGGAGAGAGTTTCATGGGGTGGTCTCCGTCGCGGGAAGCACTTGCACCTTGGACCTCGGCCTCGGCGCGGCATCGTCGCCGAAGGGCAGGAACGCCTGTGCCGCGTCTGGCGCGGCATCGGCATCGAGCGTCAAATCTTCCCGGAAATTGGCGCCGGGGGCCGGATGGGTCCCGGCCGCGATCAGCCCGGTGGGCAGAAGTGCCGCCGCCCAATTGAGTCCGCGCTCCCGCAGCCACGCCGCCGCGAAGCCGGCCGGACCGTGCGCGACAAGCACGCGGTCGATGGCGGCCAGGTCTTCCGCCCGGCTCGCGCCGCAGAAGGCGAGCGCAATTTCGCCGAGGCCCAGTTCGAACAGCCGGCAACCGGCGGCCGACTGGAACCAGTAGTCCCGCTTCGGCACCGCGCGCGCGATGGTCTCGATCTGCCGGTCGTTGAGGCCGAGCCGCGCATAGGCCTCTCGGCTCTCCGGCTCGATCGCCCGCGCATTCGGCAGGAAGATGCGCGACAGGCAGCTCTCGATGACGGCGGGTGCCACTGGCGACCGCGTGATGTCGGCCAGACTCTGGGTCGAGAACAGGACGGAGGCATTCTTTCGCCGCAGGGTCTTGAGCCATTCCCGCAGCTTCGGCGCGAAGACCGGGTCGTCGAGCGCGAACCACGCCTCATCCACGGCGATCAAAGTCGGCCGCCCGTCCAGCCCCGCCTCGATGCGGTGGAACAGGTAGGTCAGTACGGCGCGCGCCGCGTGCTTCGAGCCGAGGAGATCCTCGGTCTCGAAGGCCAGAACGTCGGCGTCGCCGACGCTCTCCTGCTCGGCATCCAGCAGCCGGCCGAACGGGCCGGCGATGGTGTAGGGTTCCAGCGCGGCCTTGAGCCGGTTGACCTGCAACAGCGCGGCGAACCCCGACAGGGTGCGCTCGGGCACCGGCGCTGTGGCGAGCGAGCCGAGCGCCGACCAGACCGCGCCGCGGACTTCCGGCGTCAGCTCGAGGCTCTCTTGGACCAGGAGCGTCGCGATCCAGTCCGCCGCCCAGGCACGCTCGGCCGAATCGTCGATGCGCGCCAGCGGCTGGAAGGCAACCGCGCGATCTTGGTCGTGCGATGCGTCGCCGCCGAGGGCGAGATCGTGAAATGCGCCGCCCATGCCGAGCACGGCCGCCTTGGACGACTGACCCTTGTCGAAGATCACCACCCGCGCGCCGGGGTAGCGGCGGAACTGCAGCGCGATCAGCGCCAGCAGTACGCTCTTGCCCGCGCCGGTGGGCCCGACGATCAGCGTATGGCCGACATCGCCTTGGTGCGGCACGAGGCGGAACGGCGTCGAGCCCGCGGTGTGTGCGACCAGCAGCGGCGGGCCGTCGAGATGGGCATTGCGCTCCGGCCCGGCCCAGACCGCCGAAAGCGGCAGCATGTGCACGAGGTTCAGCGATGAGACCAGCGGCTGGCGGATATTGGCGTAGCACTGGCCGGGGAGACTCGAGAGCCAGGCCTCGACCGCGTTGAGCGTCTCCTCGACCGCGACGAAGCCCTGCGCACGCACCGCGCGGCCGACCAGCCGGACCTTCTCGGTGACTGCCGCTTCGTCGGTATCCCAGACCGTCACCGTCGCGGTGAAATAGCCGAAGCTGACCGCGTCCGAGCCGAGTTCCTGCAGGGCCGCGTCGGCGTCCACCGACTGGTTCTCGGCGTCGGAATCGACCAGCCGGGTCTCCTGCTGCCAGATCACCTCGCGCAGCAGCGCGGCAATACCCTTGCGTTTGGCCCACCAGTGCCGGCGCTTCTTGCCAAGTTCCTTCTGCGCCTTGGCCTTCTCGAGCGGCAGCCAGCGCGCGACCCAGCGGTATTCGATCGGAAGCCGATTGAGTTCGTCGAGCAGCCCAGGCCAGGTGCGGTCCGGCAGGCCGCGCAGGGTGAGCGTGCGGAGGTGGCAGCGCCCGAGCATCGGTGCGACGCCCGGCGTAAGATCGCAATCTGGCAGCAGCCCGTCGAGGTAGAACGGCACTTCGGGAACAGCGACCGGATGCCACCCATTGGTCGAGGTGGTGAAGTGCAGATAGGCCAGCGTGCCGGCGTCATCGAGCCAGGCGCAGTCCGGCATGAGGGCGGCCAGCAGGTCGAGCACGCGGTCGGTCTCGGCTGCGAAGGCGTCCAGGATGCCGCGCCAGTCGATACCGCCGTGCTTGCCCACGCCATGGGCACGCCGATCCTCCCTGTCGCCCCGGTCGTAGAGCAGCCGGCTGGCCCGTTCGGCGCGCTCGGGCGGTGCGAGGAAACCGAAAGTCAGGAAATACGCGCTCTCGAAATGCGCGCCCTCGTCCTGGAAGGCATGCCGCCGCTCCTCGTCGACCAGCCAGGACACCGGATCGGGGAAGCGGCTCTCGGGATAGCCCGGCGCGGCGGAGCGCGCCGCCTCGACGAAGATCGCCCAGCCTTCGCCGAGGCGCTTGAGCACGTTGTTGACCCGTGCGGCGACCGCGATCAGCTCTGCCGGCGTGCAGGCATCGAGGTCCGGCCCGCGGAACCGGGCGGTGCGCTGAAGCGCACCGTCCTTGTTGAGCACGATCCCAGGGCCGACCAGCCCCGCCCAGGGGAGGAAGTCGGCGAGTTCCCGGCGCCTGGTGCGATATTCCCGGAGGTCGAGCATGGGCGGCGCCGCCTCTTTCAAACGTCCAGGTGCCGGCGCGCGGCACGCAGATGGCGGGCGAATACCGGTCCGAATTGGGGGTCCTGGCGGGTCAGGAACAGCACCGCGGCATGGCCGATCAGGTAGATCGCGACTCCGGCGATCCAGAGCTGGAGGCCGAGGCCGATGGCGGCGGCGAGCGTGCCGAGGGCGATCGCCATGCCACGCGGCACGCCGCCGAGCAGGATCGGCTCAGTCAGGCTGCGATGCAGCGGCACCGACCAGCCGGGAATGTCCGCGGCACCGTTCATCCGACCAGCGCCCCACCGGAGAAGTTGAAGAAGGTCAGGAAGAAGCTTGCGGCGGCGAACGCGATCGACAGGCCGAAGACGATCTGGATCAGCCGGCGCATGCCGCCGGCGGTCTCGCCGAAGGCCAGGACGAGACCCGTGCCGATGATGATCAGCACGGCGATGATCTTGGCGACCGGCCCCTGCACGGAGTCGAGGATCTGCTGCAGCGGCTGCTCCCACGGCATGTTCGATCCCGCCGCGAAGGCGGAGGCCGGCCAGAGCAGCGCCAGCGCGATGACGGCCGTTGCGCGCTGCCGCCGATGATGGAGGATCGTCTTCGGGTTCACAGATGGCTCCCGGGCTGGAGGGGGACGATGTTGGAGGGGCGCTCCGCGCCGAGCTCCGTCAGCACGTAGTCGCCGGCGGCCAAGACCTTGCCGACCTGCCAGAGCCCAGCGAGGCGGCGGTGCCGGCTGCGGCCCTGCAGAACGGCGATCAGGTCGATGGTCTCGGCGATCAGCGGGCGCGGCACATTCACCACCGTCTCCTGGATCAGCTGTTCGAGGCGGCGCAGCGCGCCGAGGGCCGAGCCGGCATGGATGGTGCCGATCCCGCCGGGATGGCCGGTGCCCCAGGCCTTCAGCAGGTCGAGCGCCTCGGCACCGCGGACCTCGCCGATCGGGATGCGGTCGGGACGCAGCCGCAGGCTGGAGCGGACCAGATCCGCGAGCGAGCAGACGCCATCCTTGGTGCGCAGCGAGACCAGGTTCGGGGCTTCGACCTGGAGCTCCCGCGTGTCCTCGATGACGACAACACGGGCGCCGGTGGCGGCAACTTCCTTGAGCAGCGCGTTGGCGAGCGTCGTCTTGCCGGTCGAGGTGCCGCCGGCGACCAGAATGTTCCAGCGGTCGATGATTGCGGTGCGCAGCAGCCCGGCCTGGTCGGCGCGCATGATTCCGGTCTCGACGTAGTCGTCGAGCGAGAACACCGCGATGGCGGGCTTGCGGATGGCGAAGGTGGGGCCGGTCACCACGGGCGGCAGCAGGCCCTCGAAGCGCTCGCCGGTCTCCGGCAGCTCGGCCGAGATGCGCGGATTATGGGCGTGCGCCTCGACGCCGACATGGTGCGCGACGAGGCGGATGATGCGCTCGCCGTCGGCGGGCAGCATGCGCAGCCCGGTATCGGCGAGGCCGGCGCCGAGACGGTCCACCCAGAGCCGGCCGTCCGGGTTGAGCATCACCTCGACGATGTCGGGCTGCCCAAGCAGGGCCGCGATGGCCGGGCCGAGCGCGGTGCGCAGCATGCGCACCGAGCGGGCCAGCATCACACCGGTGCTGTCAGGCCCCGGCATGGACACCCTCCTTCCCGGCCATGTCCGCGTCGGCGGGTGCGACGTCTTCGTCCGTCTCGTCGCCGCTACCTGTTGATGTGCCGGCACGGCCGTAGTGTTCGGGGGTGATCTCCCGGCTGATCTCGCGCACGAGGGAATCGCCGCGCTGCAACCGCCGGCCCAGGGTCTCGATGAAGCCCTGGTAGCGCTTCGCCCCTTGCGCCTTAGCCGCGTCCTGCTGGGCGGCTGGGATCGGCGGCGATGCCGACAACCAGAAGCGCACGAACAGGGCCTGGACCTCGATGGCGATGGTCAGATCGCGCTCGACCCGCTCCATCTGCCGCGACAGCCGGTCGAGCCGGCGGACGAAGGCGGCCTCGCGGCGATCGAGCGCGTCGGGCGAGAGGAAAGAGGTGACGGCCGCCTCGACCAGCTGCGAGCGGTGCACGCCTTGGCGCAGCGCGAAAGCGGTGAGCTGATCGGCGAGCTTGGGATCGAAGTAGCAGTTCAGCCGGCTTTTCATGGGCTACACCCCCATCGCCATGCCGTCGCCGCGGTCGATCGCGGCATTGCGCACGGCTTGCCGTTGCAGCGCCGCCATGGCGCGCTGGCGTTGCGGCTCGTCGTCGGGTTCGTCCTCCAGCATGGCGAACTCGCCGGCCGGATCGCGGGCCGGCACGATGGCTTCGTGCTCCGGGAGTTCCGGCTCCTGGCGGATGCCACCATTGGCGGGGTCCGGGAAGGCCGCTTCGGCGCCATCGGCAGCCTGGGCGCCGATCGGTGCCGCACCGGTCCAGTCGTCGCCTCGGGCCGGTGGGCTGTCGGGGTAGCCGCGCTCCGACAGCGTCGGCGCCGGCAGCACCCGGTCCCGGAATGCCGGCTCCTCGTAGTAGCGCAGCTTCTTGGCGCGGATCGGCGGCAGACCCGCGACCATGACGATCTCGTCGGCCGTCGGCAGCTGCATGACCTCGCCGGGGGTCAGCAGCGGGCGGGCGGTCTCCTGGCGGCTGACCATCAGATGCGACAGCCACGGCGCAAGCCGATCGGAGCGTGTCAACGACTTTGATACATCCGGGTTCGGCATTTAGGCTTGGGTTAGATCGGACGGCGCCTCCCTGGTTTTGGCCGGCGGGCATGGCGGTTTTGGCATTGGGGTGGCTTCGTCGATGAC
>JAKAZJ010000142.1 GCA_021826565.1 Pseudomonadota bacterium
CGCCCGCTTCGCGCTGGATCCGCTGGCCGGGTTCTTCCTGTTCGTGGTCAATCTGGGCGGCGCGGCGGCGAGCCTGTACGGCCTGGGGTATGGCAGGCACGAGCGCGAACCCTGGCGGGTGCTGCCATTCTACCCCGCCTTCCTTGCCGGCATGAACCTGGTGCTGCTGGCGGCGGACGCGTTCGGCTTTCTGTTCGCGTGGGAAGTGATGTCGATTACCTCCTGGGCGTTGGTGCTGGCGCATCACCGCGATCCGCGCACACGCGCGGCGGGGTTCCTGTATCTGCTGATGGCGACCCTGTCCGGATTGCTGTTGTTGCTCGCGTTCGGCGCGCTGGCGGGACCGGCCGGGGATGACAGCTTCGCGGCGATGCGGGCGGCGCATCCCTCGGCGCTGGTGGCCGCCGCGGCGCTGTTCCTGGCGCTGGCCGGCGCCGGCGCCAAGGCCGGGCTGATGCCGCTGCATGCCTGGCTGCCCGAGGCGCATCCCGCCGCCCCCAGCCACGTGTCCGCGCTGATGAGCGGGGTGATGACCAAGGTTGCGGTGTACGGCTTCATCCGCGTCGCGCTGGACCTGTTGGGCGGGGGGCCGTGGTGGGGGGCGCTGCCGGTGCTGGTGCTGGGCGGCGGTTCGGCGGTCCTCGGCGTGCTGCGCGCGGTGCAGGAGCGCGACCTGAAACGCATCCTGGCCTACAGCACGATCGAGAATATCGGCATCATCTTCATCGGCCTGGGCCTGGCGATGGCGTTCCGCGCCGATGGCGACGCGGCCGGCGCGGCGCTCGCGCTCACCGCGGCGCTGTTCCACGTGTTCGGCCACGCGGTGATGAAATCCCTGCTGTTCCTGGGCGCCGGCGCCGTGCAGAGCGCAACCGGCACAAGCGATCTCGATCGGCTCGGCGGGTTGATCGGGCGGATGGGCACCACCAGCGCGGTGTTTCTGATCGGTTGCGCGGCGATCTCCGCCCTGCCGCCACTGTCCGGGTTCGTGTCCGAGTGGCTCACGTTCCAGGCGATCCTGCTGCACCCGGATCTGCCGCAATGGGGGCTGAAAGTGATGGTGCCGGCGGATGGGGCGCTGCTCGCCCTTGCCGCGGCGCTGGCGGCGGCGTGTTTCGTGCGTGCGTTCGGCATCGCCTTCCTCGGCCGCCCGCGCAGCCCGGAGGCCGCGACCGCGCACGAGGTGGACGCCGCGTCGCGCGCGGCGATGATCGGTCTGGCGGCGCTGTGTCTGCTGGCCGGGATTTTCCCCGGCGTCGTGATCGACGCGCTGGCCCCGGTCACGCGCATGCTGCTGGGCGCACGCATGCCCGAGCAGGCGGGGCGCGCATGGCTGGCGATCGTGCCGGTGGCGGCGGCGCGCAGTTCGTACGACGGGCTGCTGATCTTCCTGTTCGTGGCGGCGGCCACGTCGCTGACGGCGGCGGCGATCCATCGTCTGGCCTCACGCGCGCTGCGCCGCGCGCCGGCGTGGGATTGCGGTTTTCCGGCCGCCTCGCCACTGACGCAATACAGCGCCGACAGTTTCGCCCAGCCGATCCGCCGCGTGCTCGCCGCGCCGCTGTTCGGCGCGTACGAAACCGTGACGATGCCGCCGCCGGGGGAGACCGCCCCGGCGCGGATCGACAAGCACCTGCCCGACCCGATCTGGGACTGGTGCTACGCCCCGGTAGCCGGCTTCGTCGGCTATGCCGCGCTGCGGCTGAACGCGTTGCAGTTCCTGACCATCCGCCGCTACCTGATGTTCGTGTTCCTGGCGCTGATCGCGCTGCTGTTGTCGGTGGCGCTATGGAACTGATCGCGGCGTTGGCGGTGCAGGCGGTGCAGATGCTGCTGGTGCTGGCGGCGGCACCGCTGCTGACCGGGATCACCCGCAAGGTGAAAGCCCGCTGGCAGCGCCGGCGCGGCGCAGCGGTGGTCCAGCCCTATCGCGATCTGCGCCGGCTGCTGGGCAAGGAGGTGGTGCTGGCCGACAACGCCTCGTGGCTGTTCCGCGTGGCGCCGTACGGGATTTTCGCCTTCACCTGGGTGGCCGCTTCCCTGGTGCCCAGCTTCGCCACCGGGCTGATCTTCTCATGGACCGGCGACTTGATCGCCGTCGTCGCCCTGCTGGGCGCGGCGCGGTTCCTGCTGGCGTTGGCGGGGATGGATATCGGCACCGCGTTCGGCGGCATCGGCGCCTCGCGGGAGGCGATGATCGCAGCACTCGCCGAACCCGCCCTGCTGATGATCATCGTCGCCCTGGCGCTGCTGGCGGGATCCTCGCAACTGTCCACGATCGCCCGCTTCATGGCCTCCGGCGTGATTGGGCTGCGGGTGTCGCTGGCGCTGACGCTGGTTGCGTTCGTGATCGTCGCGCTGGCGGAAAACGCGCGCATTCCGGTGGATAACCCCGCCACGCATCTGGAATTGACCATGGTGCACGAGGCGATGGTGCTGGAATATTCCGGCCGCCATCTGGCGATGATCGAGCTGGCCTCGGCGCTGCAACTGCTGCTGATGGTCGCGGTGATCGGCTGCGTGTTCGTCCCGCTGGGCCTGGCGACCGGCGGGGCCGGCGCGGCGGCCTATGCGGTCGGGCTGGCGGCGTTCGCCGGCAAGCTGGTCGTGGCGGGGCTGCTGCTCGGCACGTTCGAGAGTGCGATCGCCAAGATGCGCGTGTTCCGGGTGCCGAACCTGCTGGGCGGCGCATTGATGCTGGGCTTGCTTGCCACGCTGCTCCTGTTCGTCTCGCAGGGGCTGTAGCGGATGGGAAGTTTCGGCTTCGACGTCGCGCATACGCTGGCCGGTCTGCTGGTGCTGGGCAGCCTGACCATGCTGTACCAGGACCGGCTGCCGGCGCTCATCAACGTGCTGGCGGGGCAGTCGCTGGTGCTGGCGGCCTCGGTCGCCTGGCAGGGGCATCTGCAAGGATCGGTCGAGCTTTATATCACCGCGGCAATCGCACTGGGGTTCAAGGCGATCGCCATCCCCTGGGCGCTGCGCCGCCTGGTGGTGCGGCTGGGCCTGCACCGGGAGATCGAGACGGTGGCGGGGATCGGCACGACCATGCTGGCCGGCATGGGGCTGATTGCCCTGGCGATGGAGGTGATGTTGCCGGTGACCTCCCGGGTGGACCCGGTGGCGCGGCAGGACATCGCGCTGGCGCTTTCGGTGGTGCTGATCGGCCTGTTGATCATGGTCACGCGGCGCAACGCGGTCAGCCAGGTGGTGGGCTTCCTGTCGATCGATAACGGCATCAGCCTGGCCGCCACCGGCGCGCGCGGAATGCCGCTGGTGGTGGAGATCTCGGTCGCGTTCTCGGTGCTGGTCGCGTTCATCGTGATCGGCATCTTCCTGTTCCGCATTCGCGAGCGCTTCGACACGGTCGATCTGGGAGCGATGGATGCGTTTCGCGGGGAGCGCCGATGATCGGGCTGGGCCTGGTGCTGCTGACGCCGCTGCTGGCCGCCGCCATCCTGGCGGGGCTGGCCGATTACCGCCTGTCGGCGCGGATCAATATCGCGGCCAGCGCGGTGGCGTTCCTGGGCGCCGTATCGCTGCTGTTTTACCGTCCGGCGGCCGGGCGGTTCCTGCTGGTCGATGATCTGAACGTGGTGTTCATCGTGCTGGGCACCTTCGTCGGCACCACGACCAGCATCTTCTCGGCCAGCTATATCGGCCACGAGCTGGACACCGGGCACCTGACCCCGGGCTATCTGCGCTTCTACCATGCCATGTACCAGGTGATGATGTTCGGCATGAACCTGGCGCTGCTGGCCAACGATATCGGCGTGATGTGGGTGGCGGTGGAGCTGGCGACGTTGTCCACCGTGATGATGGTCGGGATCTACCGTACCCATGCGGCGCTGGAAGCGGCGTGGAAATATTTCATCCTGGGCAGCGTCGGCATCGCGCTGGCGCTGTTCGGCACGATCCTGGTCTATCTGGCCGCGCGGCCGGAGGTGGGCGAGGGCTTGCGCGCGATGGAATGGACCGTGCTGCTGGCCCATGCGCGCGGCTTCGATCCGCGGCTGCTGGATGTGGCGTTCGTCTTCCTGCTGCTGGGCTACGGGACCAAGGTGGGGCTGGCGCCGATGCATGCCTGGCTGCCGGACGCGCACGCGGAAGGCCCCACGCCGATTTCTGCCGTGCTGTCCGGGTTGCTGCTGAACGTGGCGCTGTACGCGCTGCTGCGGTTCAAGGTGCTGCTGGCGGCCTGTCCCGGCGCGATCGCACCCGGGCCGCTGATGATCGCACTGGGATTGCTGTCGCTGATCTTTGCGGCGTTCATGCTGTACCGGCGGCGCGACATCAAGCGGATGTTCGCGTATTCCTCGATCGAGCATATGGGGATCATCGTGTTTTCGTTCGGCATGGCCGGGCCCCTGGGGAACTTTGCCGGGTTGTTGCAGATGACGATGCACAGCCTTACCAAATCGGCGATCTTCTTTACCGTCGGCCATGTGACTCAGGTGAAGGGCACGCAGCGGATCGAGGAGATCGGCGGCCTGACGGAAAGCCACCCGCTGCTGGGCTGGGGACTGGTGGCGGGGGTGGCGGCGATCGCGGGGCTGCCGCCGTTCGGGGTGTTCACGTCCGAGTTCCTGGTGGTCAGCTCCAGCTTCGCCCGCAACCCGGCGCTGGCCGTGCTGTTGGTGTTCGGGATGCTGGTGGCGTTCGGGGCGCTGCTGATGCGCGTGACGCAGCTGGCGTTCGGGCCTCCGCGCGGGCCGGTGGGGCCGGTGCGGGCGTCCTATATCCCGATGTTCGCGCATCTGACGCTGGTGCTGGTGGCGGGGGTGTGGCTGCCGGGGCCGCTGGTGATCTGGTTCCGGCACGTGGCGGCGTTGCTGGGATGAACGCCGCGTGGGACGCGCAGGTCGGGCGGATCGCGGCGGGCGGGGCCGATCTTCTGGGCCTGTGGGGCGAACCGGGCCGCGCGCACCTGGTCGCACTGGACGCCGGCGCGCTGGTGCATCTGACCCGGCAGGCGCCGTATCCCGCGGTCTCCGCCCGCCATCTGCCCGCCCTGCGGCTGGAACGCGCGGCGCGGGATCTATACGGGATCGACCCCATCGGCCTGCCTGACTCGCGCCCCTGGCTGGCGCATGGCGCGACCCCAACCGCCTATCCATTCCTGCCGGTGGAAGGGGCCGGCCTGCACCAGGTCCCGGTCGGCCCGGTCCATGCCGGCATCATCGAACCCGGGCATTTCCGGTTCACCTGCGACGGCGAAACAGTGGTGCGCCTGGAACAGCGCCTGGGCTACGCCCATAAAGGCGTGGACGCCCTGCTGGCCGGCGCTTCCATCGCGGACGCGGCGCGCATCGCCGGGCGCATCTCGGGCGATTCCACCGTCGCCATCGCGCTTGCCTTCGCCCGCGCAACCGAGGCCGCCGCGGGCACCGAAGCGCCGCCGCGCGCGGTCTGGCTGCGCGCGCTCGCCGCCGAGCTGGAACGGGTCGCGAACCATCTGGGCGACGTGGGCGCAATCTGCAACGACGCCGGCTTCGCGTTGATGCTGGCGCATGGCGCCGTGCTGCGCGAGCAGGTGCTGCGCGCCAGCGCAACCTGTTTCGGCCACCGGCTGATGATGGACGCGGTGATCCCGGGCGGCATGGCGGCCGATCTGCCGGCCGATGCCCCGGCGCTGCTTCTGGACCTGGTCGCCGTCCTGGAACGCCGGTTCCGCGGCCTGGTGCGGCTCTATGACGGCACCATCTCGCTGCAGGACCGCACCGTCGGCACCGGCGTGGTGACGCCGGCTCTGGCCGCCCGCTTCGCCGCCGGCGGGTTCGTCGGCCGCGCGTCCGGCCGCAACTTCGATGCGCGCCGCGTGCCCGGCTATGCGCCGTACGACGCGCTGGCGTTCGACATCCCGACCCGGACCGAAGGCGATGTGAACGCGCGCGTCTGGATCCGCATCGAGGAGATTTTCGCCAGCCTGCGCCTGATCGCCGACATTCTGGACCGCTTGCCCGACGGC
>JAKAZJ010000143.1 GCA_021826565.1 Pseudomonadota bacterium
CAAATACGCCCGGGACGAAGCCGCCGGCATCGCCCAGCTGATCACCGGGATCGCGACCCCGGACACTCCGGACGAACAGCGGATCGAACGCGGCTCGTCGGTATTTGACATGCTCTACGATTCATTCAGCAGGAAACGCCGAGGAGCAGGCAAATGAAACTTGATCAATCAGGATCGTCATCGGCCGGACCGGTGCGCAACACTGGCAGTCTCGCGGAGGTCGCACGCTATTTCCTGCGCCTCGGCCTGCTGGGATTCGGCGGGCCGGTGGCCCTGGTCGGGCAGATGGAACGAGAGCTGGTCGGCGAACGCGGCTGGCTCACCAAGGAGCAGATGCGCGAGGCCATCGCCGTTTGCCAGACGCTGCCGGGGCCACTCGCCATTCAGGTCGGCATCTTCATCGCCTATCTCCGGACCGGATTCTGGGGGGCATGGGTCGGCGGCTGGTCCTTCATCCTGCCCAACTTCCTGATCGTCGCCGCCCTGGGCGCCCTCTATGTCCACTTCGGCGGGCTGTCGCTGATGACGGCGATCTTCTACGGCGTGGCCCCCGCGGTCATCGCCCTGATCCTGCACTCCTGCTACCGGCTGGCGAAGCTCGGCATGGAGGGAACGCTGCAATGGATCATCGCGGCGGCGTGTCTCGCGGTGACGGTTATTCTCAAGGCCGAGGTGGCGCTGCTCTTCATCGGTGCGGGGGTCGTGGGCATGTTGGCGTGGGGTGATCTGTTCCGCCGCCGCCCGCCCGCCGGGTCGGCACTGGCGGTTGCGCCGGCCGCGCTGCCGCTCGCCACCACGCCGACAGCCTCGGTCCTCGCGAAGCTCGTGTTCTTCTTCCTCAAGGCCGGTTCGCTCACCTTCGGCAGCGGCCTGGTCATCGTGCCGTTTCTGGAAGCCGGTGTGGTGCAGCAATACCATTGGCTCGATCCACGCGAGTTCCTGATTGCGGTCGCGATCGGCATGATCAGCCCCGGCCCGGTGGTGATCACGGCGACCTTCGTCGGCTACCTCGTGGCCGGTTTCTGGGGTTCGCTCGCGGCGACTGTCGGCATCTTCCTGCCTTCGTTTTTCTACATCCTGATCGCGGCGCCACTGCTGCTGCGCCATCGCGGCAATCCGAACGTGCAGGGCTTCGTCCGGGGCGCCTATGCGGCGGCGATCGGCACGATCCTCGGCGCCTGCATCCTGCTCGGCAGGATCGCCATCGGCGACTGGCTGACCGCCCTGATCGGCCTCGCTTCTCTCGGCGTGCTGTTTCGTTGGAAGGTCAATAACCCTGCCTTGGTGGCGGTGACTGCGGTCATTGGTTTGATTGCCTATCCCCTTCTGCAGCCAGCCTGGGTGTTCGTCAAATAGGCAAGCAAGAAAAGGGGGGCACCCGAGTGCAATGACCACGCCGGCAATCACCGGAGCTCGCACCGCGATCCTTATGATGGATGCAGGCCGTTATCAGAAATCCAGACTGAGCGTGCCCCCCCGGTTTGTCGGCGACTTCAACTTCGGCAGCCGAACCCTGCGGCAGGCCCAGGGCGGTTCAGGTGTCTTCCACGCAGATGACCGAGCGTGGTTATTCCGACCGTCTGAATCGATCGGGTGGGGTAAGTGACCCGGCTGATCATTAGGGTTGGACGTCGAGCTCGTCTAGACTCGTTTCCGGCGGGAACTGGAGGAAGCGTGCCGCAAGGCGTGGCAGCACTAGGAGCGTGAGCATTGCGGCGGTAAAGAGTCCGCCGAGGATAACGATCGCCATAGGTCCTTCGATCTCATCGCCTGGAGAGCCTGCAGCAATTGCGAGTGGAATGAGGCCAAGCGCCGTCACCGTGGCGGTGATCAGGATAGCAGGCACCCGGTCCAAGGCGCCGCGCCGAGCCGTATCCGCATTCCACGGCCGGCCCTCCTTACGCACGAGGCGCCGATAATGGATGAGTAGCAGCAGGCCGTTGCGCAACGAAAGACCAAACAAGGTAACTAGACCGACAAGAGCGCCGAGGCTTAGTCCACCGCCTAAAAACATCCACGCTGACGCGATGCCCCCCCCAAGCGCGAAAGGGAGTCCGAGTGTCATCAACAGGACCGCACGGGCTTCGCGCAAGGCGAGACCCAGCAAAACAAGGATTACGACCAGAGCGGTTCCAGCATGAATGAGCAGCGAGCGTTGCGCCGCGGCTCCGGCGACGGCACTGCCGCCATAGGTGACGTAATCGTCGCCGGTGAGATGCAGTGCTGCAATTCGCCGCTGCACCGACGTGAGAACCGAAGCGCTGTGGCCCGGCGCCGACTGCACGGCCACCACCTGCACGAGGCGACCCGCGTCGTGCAGGATCAATGCCGGAGCGACTGTCTGCCGAATCCTCGCCACCATTCCGAGCAGCACGATGTGGCCCTGGGCATTGGTAACGGGTAACCGCGACAAGCTGGCCGGGTCCGCGCGCATCGAGCGCGGCATGGTCACCACGATGGGTTCGATCAAGGTCCCGCGGTAGATCTGCCCGACCCGGTCCCCCACATAGGCCGCGCGGATGGCAGCGAGAACAGACCGCGCGGTGAGGCCATATCGGACCATGGCATCCCGGTCCGGTGTGATCGAGAGCACCGGTGCGTCAGGCGGCGCCGCGACGGTCGCGGCGTTGATGCGGGGGAGCGACCGGATTGCGCGCGCAATCCGGTCAGCGTCGTGCGAGACGTCGGCGAATTGGGAGCCATAGACTGAGATCACCAGCGGCGCGGTGAAGCCCGAAAGGGTTTCATGAATCCGCTCGGTCAGGAAGGTATTCGACCACCAGCGCAACCCAGGCACGTTATCGATCGCGGCCAGAATTTTCCGCTCTGACGTGCCGGTGTCGGCGTTGCCCCGTCGGCTGAGGGTAATGTCGACCTCGGCTTTGTTAACGTCGGGATGTCCGTTGCCGAGCGCCGCTCGTCCGAGGTGCTCCACCACATCTCCCACTTCGGGCAGTTTTTCGAGCTTCGCCGCGACATTCCGGCCGATCACCAGCATCGTATGGATCGAGGTGCCCGGTGCGGCAAGGTAATGCACGATCATGTCCTGCTCGCGGAATTGCGGCAGGAAGCGCACCTGCAGAAACGGCAGGCTCGCCGCCATGACCAGGACGAACAGCACGGGCAGCACCAACAGAAACCGGCCGTTGCCGCCGGTTCGGTCCAGGACCCAGGCATAGGCGCGCCGCGCCCCCGCCATCGGCACGTGCGCGGCACCCTTCCGGCGGTGCGCGAGCAGCAGCGCCGCCAGGGCCGGCGTCAGGGTGAGGGCGACCAGCAGCGAGGCAAAAATCGCGGCGAGATAGGCGATCCCGAGCGGGGCGAATAATCGTCCGGCCACCCCGCCCAGGACGATGACGGGCGTGAACATCACCGCGACGCACAGGGTCGCGTAGATGATGGCGCTGCGGACCTCGATCGAGCCGCGCATGATCACCGCGAGAGCCGGTGCCGGGTTTTCGAGGACGCGGTTCTCGATCAGGCGCCGGTTGATATTCTCGATATCGATGACGGCGTCGTCGACCACCTCGCCCAGAGCGATGGCGAGACCCGCCAAGGCCATCGTGTTCAGCGTGATGCCCAGCAGCCGCAGGACAACGGTTGCGATCAGCAGGGCCATCGGGATGGATACGAAGGAGATCAGCGCGATCCGCCAGTCCCTCAGCGCCAGCAGCAGCAGGACGAGGATCAGCCCCGCGCCGATCAGCAGCACATGGCCGAGATTGGTGAGCGCTTCCCTTACGAAGTTCGCCGGTGCCAGCGCCTGCGGGTCAATATGGATTCCCCTCCGCGTCAGCGTAGGGGCGAGCTTGGCCAAAACCGCCTCGGCGCCGCCAGCCACTTTCAACGTGTTCGCGCCATAAAGCGAGGATATGATCAGCAGCAGGCCGGGCTTGCCATGGACCAGAGCGGCGCCATAGCGCGGCGGCGCAGCGGTCACGACATGTGCGACATCACCCAGCGTGACCGGTATCGCACCCCGATAGCCGAGCAAACTGTCCGCCAGCGCCGCCGCGTCGCCGGCCTGGCCATGGGCTTCGAGCATGATCCGCTGGTTGCCGGTATCCAGGAAGCCCCCGCCGAGCAGGGCGCTGGACCGGCTGGCGGCTCTGGCCACGGCGGCGAGTCCGAAGCCGCTGTCGATCAGGGCGGCCGGCCGAAGCCGAATATCGAGCCGCGGCAGGACCGATCCGAAGACCACCACATTGGCGACGCCAGGAACCGCGAGCAGGGCGGGCCGGATCACCGTCGCCGTGATCGTGCTGAGCCGCGTCAACGACATGCCCGGCGCATCCAGCCCGATTTCGACCGCGGTTCCGGTCGCCGATTGCATCGGCATGATCACCGGCTGCGCGCCGGAAGGCAGCGCCGCGATCAGACTGGCGAGCCTCCCGGCGATGCGTTCGCGATCAAGATTCACATCGGTGCCGCCTTGGAACACCAGGTTGATCACGGAGATGCCGGCACTCGACTGCGAGCGCATGGCCGCGACACCGGGGATACCGCCCAGCCCCTGCTCCAGTCGGTCGGTCACGGCGAGCTCGATCTCGCGCGGGCCCAGCCCCGGCGCATCGGTCTGGATCTGGACGGTCGGCGCGGAGAACTCCGGAAAGACGCCGTAATGCGCATTCGGCAGCGCGGCTGCCGCAAGCAGGGCGACACCCGCAGCCGCCAGCACCACGACCAGGCGAAACCGCAGGGACAGCCGGATCATCGCCTGAAGCATCAGCGTCAATCCTTGTCCCCGCCCGATACCCGGGCGGTCATCGACAGCAACAACCCGGCCCCGGCGACCGCGATCGGCCCGCCGTGCGGGAGCAAGGCGGGCCGGATGAAATAGCCGCGCAGGCGGCCCTCGCTGCGGACGACGGCGGCCGTCGCCAGAGACGTGATCGCGAAGCGGCCCGGGGCGGTCTCCTGAAAGAACGCGGGGTGGTGATCCCGGTAGATCAGCGCGGACCGGGGCACGATGTAGCCGGCCCGGCTTGGGCCGATCGGAAGCCGGACGGCGAGCGGCATGCCGGCGGGCAGCAGCGGACCCAGATAATAGAGCCCCTGGCTGACGAGCCCCGTCGGGACGTGCCCTGCCGGGCCGATCAGGGTAAGCGCCATGGCGGGACCATGATCGGATCGGGCGGTTGCCTGCGCCGGGACGGACGGCAGTATCGGCGCGGCGACGCTCACCTCGATCAGCGAGGCTTTACCTAAAACAAGCGCCATACCGGGGCCGCTCGATCGCGCCAGTTGATCGGCCAGCGCCGCGCCGTACTCCGAGATCAGTCGTGCCCTGAGTGTCGCCAGCCGGGCCTCGGCCGAGGCCTGCGCGGCCTGGGCCTGTTCCAGACTGGCCACCGACACGTTCCGTCCGGCATGATAGAGTTGCGCCGCCCGGGTCAGCGTTGCCCGTGTCAGCCGCTCATGTGCCGCGGCTTCGAGAAGGGCGCCTCGCAAGGCGATCAGCCCGGCCGTGTCTTCGACCATGCCGTAGCCGCTCCGGGCGGGCGTGAACCGGACCAGGGGTAGCGAAGCAACCTTCACGCCGCCGTCGTGCGCCGCCCGCGGATTGATGTTCACCGTCTGCGCCCGCGCGAAGACCGGGATCATCGTAAGGAACGCCACCAAAACCTGTCGCCGCATCAGATCTGTCCCCTGAAAAACCGGTGATGCAGCGCATCTTCAAGTCGCCCGAGCGCAACCCGCGCCTGGGTCTGGGCCACCAAAGCGTTCTGCCGGGCCAGAATCGCCGCCTGCCGGGCGCCGAGCAGGCGCAGCCGACCGGTGGCGCCGGCATGAAACGCCCGCTTCGCCTCGGCCTCGGCCCGCTCAGCGGTCCTGACCGCTTGCTCGGCAGCATGATCGGCGGCCTCGCTCGCGCGCCAATCGGTGCGCGCGATCACGATCTGATCCAGCACGCGCTGCTGCACGGCCTGGAATTGCTCGCCCGCGAGGCGGCGCCTC
>JAKAZJ010000144.1 GCA_021826565.1 Pseudomonadota bacterium
GCAATCCGACCTGTTCCAGGACCACCCCACGATCAGCCTGCTTCCCATCACGTCCCACCTGGTCGCGGCGCCGTTGCTGCGGATCGATATCGGGCCCGGGTTCGGGCTGGACCGCCCATGCCAGATTCAGATCGACAAGCTCCAGACGATCCGGCGGGAGCGGATCGGGCAGATGATCGGCCGGGTACCGCCGCCGCTGCTGCTCGCTGTCACCCGCGCCATGGCCCTGTTCCTCGGCCTCGCCTGAGCCGACTCGCGCGCCCGCCTTGTCGGGTCCCGTTTGGCGCCGTATGGAAGCGTCCATGCACGCCCTTCGCCCCCGCGCCCTCGCCTGGCTTGCGCCGTTTGCGGCCATGGCGCTTGCTATCTTCCCTGGCCCCGCGCTTGCCGCCAAACCGGCGCCGGCCGCACCGACCGAACTCGGCGCCTTCGGCAAATGGGTCGCCGCGACCCACGGGACCGGCCGCGACAAGCTCTGCTACGCCTTCACCCGCACCGACGGGCAGGACCCGATCAGCGGTTCCGGCCCGGTGCTCAGCGTCACCGACCGCGCCACCGGGCGCAACCAGGTCGCGATCAGCGCCGGCCCGCTCTATCCCAAGGGCGCCGGGGCGATGGTCATGGTCGGCACCGCCAGCCTGGATTTCTACACCTCGGGCCACGACGCCTTCGCCCGTGACGGCCACGCCACCGTGACCGCGTTCGAACGTGGCGCCGCCGCCGTGCTGCATCCGCCCGGCAAGGGCGCGCATCCGCTGAATTTCAGCCTGGCCGGATTCTCCGCCGCCCACGCCGCGATCCGCAAGGCCTGCCCCGCCAGGTGAACACCGCCACGGCCGAGCTGACCGAGGCCGAACGCACCCGCATCCTCGCCAAATCCGCGCGGTTCGACCCGCCGCCGGCGGTTCTGGCCGATGGCCGGCGTGAGATCGTCGGCCTGTCGCGGGCGGAACTGACCGAAGCGCTCGCCGCGATCGGCGAGGCCCCGTTGCGCGCCCGCCAGATCTGGCACTGGGTCTATCACCAGGGCACCACGGATTTCGCCGCCATGAGCACGATCGCGCGACCCACGCGCGAGAAACTGGCGGAACGTTTCGTGATCGGCCGGCCGCAGGTGGCGGTGGTGCAGACCGCCGCCGACGCGACCCGGAAATGGTTGTTCCGCTTCCGCGACGGCCAGGAAGCCGAGACGGTCTATATCCCCGATCGCCAGGAAGACCGTGGCGCGGTCTGCCTGTCCTCGCAGGTCGGCTGCACCCTGTCGTGCCGCTTCTGCCACACCGGCACGCAGCTGCTGACGCGCAATCTGGGGGCGGCCGAGATTGTCGGCCAGTTCATGGCGGCGCGCGATTCCTATGGCGAATGGCCCAGCCCGAAAGGCGAGACGCCGCGGCTGTTGTCCACCATCGTGCTGATGGGCATGGGTGAGCCGCTGTATAACTACGCCAACGTCGCCAAGGCGATGACGATCGTGATGGACAACGAAGGGATCGCGCTGTCGCGCCGGCGGATTACCTTGTCCACCTCTGGCGTGGTGCCGATGATGGATCGCGCCGGCGCCGAGCTTGGCGTGAACCTCGCGGTCTCCCTGCACGCGGTGCGCGACGAACTGCGCGACGAACTGGTCCCGCTGAACCGGAAATACCCGATCGCCGAGCTGCTGGCCGCCTGCCGCCGCTACCCGGGCGCATCCAACGCGCGGCGGATCACGTTCGAATATGTCATGCTGCGCGGGATCAATGACAGCCTGGCCGAGGCGCGCGAACTGGTCCGGCTGATCGCCGGGCTGCCGGCGAAGGTGAACCTGATTCCGTTCAATCCCTGGCCCGGTTCGGCTTATGAAACCTCCTCCCCGGCGGCGGTCGCGCGGTTTGCCGAGGTGGTGATGAACGCGGGATTCTCCGCCCCCGTCCGCGCCCCGCGCGGACGCGAGATCCTGGCCGCCTGCGGTCAGTTGCGGACCGCGGCCGGGAGCTGATCCCGCCCGCGGCCGGAACCGGCGGATCGGTTGCCCTGCTCGGCTCCCAGCCGGCAACCCCGCCTGCATTCGCATTCCATTAAGACACGCAAGCGCATGATGGGTCCGCCAGCCCCCGACCGGCCAGCCCCCGGAGCATGATGCGCGAGCCTGCCGCCCCGCCCATGATCCTGCCGGCGCCGCCCAATCCGGCGCCGCCACCCTCGGCGCGCGCCCTGTTCGCCGTGCTGCGCCGCCGGCTCGCCGCGTTTCTGGCCTGCGCCACCCTGATCCCCGCCCTCGCCGCGCTGGCGCTGCACCGGCTGCCCCCGCGCTACACCGCCACCGGCACGCTGATCTACGAACCCGACGCCTTCAAGCCGCGCCAGATGCAAAGCATCCTGCGCACCGGGCGGATCACCGCCGCGGTCATGGCCAGCCAGGCCCAGGTGCTGTCCGGTCTGCGCCTGATCGAACCGATGGCCGCGCGGCTGCATCTGTTCCGCGACCCCGCGTTCAACCCCGCGCGCCGCCGCCCCGGGCATCTGGCGCGCGTGTGGAACTGGCTGCGCGCGCGCTTTGCCCGCGCCCCCCCCATCCCGCCCCCGGTCCGGCAAGATCGGACCGGGCCGGGGCTGGACCCCGACCGCGATCAGGTCCTGCTGGCGATCCAGCGCGCGCTGATCGTCCACCCGGTCGGCGCTTCGCGCGTGCTGTCGGTGTCGTTCACCGCCGATGATCCGGTGCTGGCCGCGGCGGCGGTGAACACGCTGATGGACATCTACATCCGCGGCACGCTGGGGGCGAAATACCGCGCCGTGCACAAGGCACGCACCTGGCTGGAAACCCGGGCCGCCAGCCTGCGCTTCCAGGTGCACCGCGCCGCCGATCGCATCGCCGCCTACCGCGCCCGCGCCGGCCTGGTGCGCGGCGTGCGCGCCGGGCTGGACACGGAACAGATCTCGCATCTGACCGCGATGCTGGGCGAGGCCCGCGCCGCGCTCGCTGCCGCCCAGGGCCGGCGGGATGCGGCCAGCAATGGCGCGGCGGCGGCGATCGCGCCCAGTGTCGCCCGCCTGCGCGCCGAGCGCGAGGCGATGGCGGCCGCGCTGCAATCGCTGCTGACCCGGCTCGGTCCCAACCATCCGGACGTGCTGGCGCTGCGGCAGCAACTGGCCGCGACCACGCGCGCCGTCGCCACCGAAACCGCCCGGGTCCAGGCCGCGACCGCAGCCGGGGTGGCCGCCGCCCGCCAGCGCGTGGCGGCGCTGCGGACCGATCTGATCCACGCCCGCGCCGGGATCGACCGCAACGCCCGCGCCGAGATCACGCTGCGGGCGATGGAGCGGGACGCAGCGGTGAAGCGGACGCTGCTGGTGCGGATCCTGGAGCGGTTGCAGGAGCTTGGCCAGCAGGCTGCGGTGGAAGTGCCGGACGCGCACGAGGTCTCGCTGGCATTGCCGCCGATCGCGCCGAGCTTCCCGCGCACCGTACCGTTGCTCGCCGCCGCGATCGCCTTCGGCACGCTGTTCGGATTGTTCGCGGTGTATCTGCTGGAACTGACCGACACCACGCTCCCCGGGGGGCTGCCGGGGAGCGAGGCGGTGCGCGCCGCGCTGCACCGGCCCTGCGTGGCGCTGATCCCGGAAGTGCGCCGCCGCCGCCTCGGCCGGCTGCGGGTGGAGGATTACGTCGCGCTGCGGCCCTTGTCGGCCTTCGCCGAACAACTGCGCGGGCTGCGCGCCGCGCTGTGGCTGAGCGGCGAGCGCCCGCGCGCGATCGCCATCACCGCCGCGCGTCCGGCCGAGGGCAAGACCACGGTCGCGCTCGCGCTGGGCCGGTCCGCGGTGCTCAGCGGGGAACGGGCGATCCTGCTCGATTGCGACTTGCGCCATCCGGCGATCGCCGGGTTGCTCGGCAGCGCGGGCCATGCCGGGCTGGCCGATTATTTGCGTGGCGACGCGCGCTGGGACGAGGTCGTCGGGAAGGACCCGTTAACTTCTCTGGCCTATGTAGGGGCCGGCACCACCGGCGCCGACGGCTTCGGCCTGTTCCTGTCGGAGGCGATGCTGGGCCTGATCCAACGCCTGCGCGAGGAGTTCGACCTGGTCCTGCTCGACACCCCGCCCGCCCTGGCAATGAGCGACACGCGCGTGATCGCGCGGATCGCCGATGCCACCGTGCTATGCGCGCGCTGGCGCCGCACCCCGCGGGAGGTCGTGCGGGCGGCGATCGAGCTGCTTGAGGAATCCCAGGCCGCGGTGGTGGGCGTGGCGCTGACGCGGGTGGATGCGCGCGATCACGCGCGATCCGGCTATGGCGATGCGGCGATGGTCGATCCGCGTTCGAACCGGTACGTGACCGAATGAGCGGCGCGATCGCAACCTTGGGCGGCGCCGGGGCGCTGGGCGGGGCGAAGGCATGCGGCGCCTGGCCCGGGAGCACGATACGCCCGCGCATCGGCTGGCGCGCGCTGGGGCAGCACGCGGCGGCCTCCGTGCTGCTGATCTGGCCGGCGCTGTGGAACGGGTATCCGTTGGTGTTCTCCGATACCGGGACTTATATTTCGCAGGCGATCCAGCATTACCTGGGCTGGGACCGCCCGGCTTTCTACAGCCTGTTCCTGCTGGCGCTGCATGGCTGCGTGACCACCTGGCCCGCGATCCTGGCGCAAGGCGCGATCGCCACGCTGATCGTCTGGCGCCTGGCCACGCTGTGCGGCGTCGGCGGCGCGCGCGCGCGGGCGTGGCTGCTGGGCGGCCTGGCGGTGGCCTCGCCGCTGCCGTATTTCGTCGCACAGCTGATGCCTGATGTGTTCACGCCGCTGATGGCGCTGGCAATCGCGATGCTGGTGTTGCGGCCCGAGGCATTGACCGGGCCGGAGCGGTGGATTGCCGCCGGGTTCGTTTCTTTCGCAATGGCGGCGCATCTGTCCAACCCGCCGATCGGCGTGGCGCTGATGGTGGGGCTCGGTGCCGGACGGCGATGGCTGGGCGCGCGCGCGCCGCTGACGCGCGCCGACAGGGGCCGGCTGGTGGCGGCGCCGGCGCTGGCGCTGGCGGCGCTGATCGGGGCGAATCTGGCCGCCCATGGGCGCGCCGCGATCGCGCCTTACGGCAACGTCTTCCTGCTGACCCGGGTGATCTATGACGGCCCGGGCCGCGACGCGCTGATCCGCGACTGCCCGCGCCCCGGCTGGCGACTATGCCGCTTCGCCGCGCGGCTGCCCGCCAGCGCGGACACGTTCCTGTGGTCCGATCGCGGCCCGATCGTGCGCGCCGGCGGAGCCGAACGGATCAGCCGCGAGGCCGACGCCATCATCTGGGCCGGGGTCAGCGCCGAACCCGGGCGGGAGTTGCGGGCGATGCTGCGCAACACCTGGCGCCAGGCCACGCTGTTCCGCGCCGGCGACGGGCTGCATCCCTGGCCCGCCACCGTCACCCCCTGGATCGACCGCGACTTCCCCGCCTTCGAGGCGCGCGCCTATGCCCATGCCCGCCAGACCCAAGGAAAATCGGTCCTGCCGTTCTGGCTCGCGCGGGTCCAGGACCTGACCGCGCTGGCCGCACTGGCGCTGTGTCTGGGGCTGCTGCCCGGGGCGCTGCGCCGGCGGCGGCTATCGGGCGGGGTGATCGTGGCCATGCTGCTGACCCTGGCGCTGAACGCCGCCGTCACCGGGGCGCTGTCTGGCCCGCATGCGCGCTACCAGAGCCGGGTGATGTGGCTGCCGTTGCTGGCGGCGATGCTCGGGGCCGCCGAGGCGGTCCGGGATCGGCGGCAGGGGCCGGCATGACCAGGCGCGGCTGATCCGTGGCGCGCATCGCCGCCGCCGTCATCTGGTCGGCGGCCGAGGCGGCGGGCGCGGCCGGGTTCGCCTTCGTCTCGGGATTCGTGGTGGCGCGGCTGGTCGGGCCGGCCGCGTTGGGCATCGGCACCGCCGCGGTCTCGTTGCACGTGGTGCTGTGGGTGTTCGTGAACGCGCTGTTCGCCGACG
>JAKAZJ010000145.1 GCA_021826565.1 Pseudomonadota bacterium
GTCCACGCAACGCTGGGCGCGGCGCGGACAAGGCGACGATCGCGAGCAGCGCGCGGGTCTTGCGCCCGACCGGCAGCACCGGCTCGGCACTGACGGTCCAGGCCTCCATCTGGCCGATCAGGCGCAGCCGCAGGACAGCGCCGGGCGGCGGAGTACGATCGGACGGCGCGGGTGCGGGCGGCAACATCACGCCATTGTGAGCGTCAGGGTTGTATTGGCAAGCCTAAATGCACGCATAGGACGTAATAGAGCGATCAAATCTCGGCCTCGGCAAAGATTCTGCCGGCTTCGCCCGCCCAGGGACCTTGGTAGCGGGCCAGCCAGTGCTGCGCCTGGCTGGGCGCGCCGGTGAGGATCGCGTCCAGCGGATCGAGCATGCCGGCCTCATCCTGCCCGGTCCCGTGGTCGCGTCGGGCGCGGGCGGTCAGGCCGTCGCGGGCGATCGCGACCAGATCGCGGCCCAGATCGCGCAGGGTGCCGCGGCGATGCGGGGCGTCCAGGCCAAGGCGCGGCACGGCGGCGCGCAGGACCACCGCCTCGTCCCAGGTCATGTCCGCCAGCCGCGCGGTGGCGGCGGCGAGCGCGGCCGGGTCATACAGCAGACCAACCCACAGCGCCGACTGGGCCAGCATCATCGCCGGCGTGCCGGCATCCGCGCCGCGCATTTCCAGAAACCGCTTGAGCCGGACATCGGTGAAGACGGTGGTCAGATGGTCGGCGAAATCGCCGATCGTGGCGGTCTGCCCGGCCAGGGCCGGAACCCGACCGGCCATGAAGTCGCGGAACCGCGCGCCGGCCACATCGATATAGCGCCCGTCGCGATAGACGAAATACATCGGCACTTCGTCGATCATCCAGGTGGCATAGCGCTCGAACCCGAAATCGGGCGCCAGCATCACGGGCGGGATCCCGGCGCGGGCGTTATCGGTGTCGGTCCAGATCTGCGCGCG
Source organism: Pseudomonadota bacterium (assembly GCA_021826565.1). Next base: position 951 of record JAKAZJ010000145.1, read on the forward strand.
ATACGACAGAAAGCCGTTCGGCCGTCCCTCGGTGAACGGGGAATTGGCGAACAGCGCTGTGGCCAGCGGCTGGGCCAGCAGGCCGACGCGCAGCTTGGTCCGCATATCGGCTTCGGATGCGAAATCCAGGTTCACCTGCACGGTGCAGGTCCGGGTCATCATATCGAGGCCCAGGCTGCCGACCAGTGGCCTGTAGCGGCGCATGATCGTGTAGCGGCCTTTCGGCATCCACGGCATCGCCGCGCGGCTGGCCAGGGGATGGAACCCGAGCGGCGCGAAGCCGATCCCGAGCGGCCCGGCGGCATCACGCACCGCGACGAAATGGGCCGCCATCTCGGCCTCGGTCTCGTGCAGGGTCACCAGCGGCGCGCCCGACAGCTCGAACTGCCCGGCCGGTTCCAGCGAGATCGCGGCACCGTCCAGTTTCAGGCCGATCGGGTTCCCCCCGTCGGTGATCGGCTCGCCCCCCCGCGCCGCCATCGCCTCCAGCAGCGGACGGATGCCGCCCGCGGTGCCGGGATCCGGCAGGTAGGGCGGGGGCGCCAGGTCGGCGCGGCGGAAGCCGAATTTCTCGTGTTCGGTGCCGATTCGCCAGGCGGGCGCGGGCTTGCAGCCGGCGGCGATGTAGTCGGCCAGCTGCTGCACCGAGACGATCGGCGTGGTGTCGGTGTCTCCGGGATTGGACATGTCGCTCCGGGCGGTTGGTGGGCACCCGCGATCGGGTACCGTTTCGGGCCGAGTATTCAATCCCGCCGGGATGCCTGCAACAGTGCGAGCCCGGCGACGGCGGCGGTCTCGGCGCGGAGGACGCCCCGGCCCAGCCCGACCGGGGTTACAAAGGGATACCGGCGCAGAAGGTCAAGCTCCGCCGGCGCAAACCCGCCCTCCGGCCCGATCAGCAGGCCGGCGGGGCCGGCGAAATCCGGCGGCGGCGGGGCCTCCGCGCGTTCCAGCGCGGCGAACAGCGGCCGGTCGACCGGCCAGGACGCGAGCAGATCGTGCAGCCGGGCGGGCGGGTGCAGGCGCGGGAGCGACAGGCGCTCGGATTGTTCGGCCGCCTCGATCGCGATCGCCTGGGCACGATTTTCGTTGATCCGCGCGGTGTTGGTCCGGTCCGTGAACACGGGGACAAGATCGGTCGCGCCCAGCTCGGTGGCCTGGCGCAGCACCAGGTCGGTGGCGTCGCGCTTCAGGGGGGCGAAGACCAGCCATAGCGGGATTTCGGGGGCGGGGGCGCGCAGACGCTGCTCCACCGCCAACTGAGGCGCGCCGGGGCGGAGCGAAACCAGCCGCGCCTGGAACTCCCCATCCGCCGGGTTGAACAGCTGCACGATATCGCCCGGCCGGCGGCGCATCACGGTGCCGAGGTAATGCAGCTGCGGCGCGGTCAGACGCGCGGCGGCGCCCTCGGCGAGCGGTTCGGGATGATGGAGGCGGATTGACCCGGGCATGGCGGGGCGCAGAGTAGCGCGATGCACGCCCATACCGATATCCGCGCCGAGGGCTGGATCGCCGGTCTGCCACCCGCCTGGCGTCCCTATGCGCTGCTCGCGCGGCTGGACCGGCCGATCGGCGTGTGGCTGCTGTTCCTGCCCGGCGCCTGGGGGATCGTGCTGGCCGGGCCGGGGGTCCGGCGCGGGGTGTGGCTGCTGACGCTGTTTGCACTCGGCGCCGTGGTCATGCGGGCGGCGGGCTGCGTGGTGAACGATCTGTGGGACCGGGATATCGACCGGCTGGTCGCGCGGACCGCGGCGCGGCCGCTGGCGTCGGGCGCGCTGCGCGCCTGGCAGGCGCTGGTGTTCCTGGCCGGGCTGCTGGCGGTGGGGCTGGCGATCCTGCTCCAGCTCGGGCCGCTGGCGCGCGCGCTGGGGGCGGGGTCGCTGGTGCTGGTGGCGCTGTACCCGGCCGCCAAGCGCATCACCTGGTGGCCGCAGCTGATGATGGGGTTCACCTTCGGCTTCGGCGCGCCGCTGGGCTACGCGGCGGCGGCGGGGCGGATCGACCTGGCCTGGGTGGCGCTCTACGCCGCGGCGATTCTGTGGGACCTGGGATTCGACACGATCTATGCCCATCAGGACCGCGAGGACGACGCGCTGGCGGGCGTGAAATCCACGGCCCGGCTGTTCGGCGACCGCACCCGCCCGTTCCTGGCGGCCTGCTATACCGGCGCGCTGGCGCTGCTGGCGTTGGCCGGGTGGCTGCGCGGGCTGTCGGACTGGTTCTACCTTGCGCTGCCGCTGCCGGCGGCGCTGCTGGCCTGGCAAGTGATCGCGTTGGATATTCGCGACCCGGCCGGCTGCCTGCGCCTGTTCCGGTTGAACCGGGACGTGGGTATCGCCGTCGCCCTGGCGCTGCTGGCGGGGTTGGCATGACCGCGGCGGCTTTCATCCGCGCCCACACCGCCCTGGCCGCCCCCGCCTTGGTGCCGGAGCTGCGCCTGTGGACCGCGACCGAAATTACCCCGCTCTGGCAGGCGACCGAGACCTGGCTGGCGGCGCACAACGTCGCGCCCCCGTTCTGGGCGTTCCCTTGGCCGGGCGGGCAGGCCCTGGCGCGGCATGTCCTGGACCATCCCGCCCTGGTCGCGGGCCGGCGGGTGCTGGATTTCGCCGCCGGCGGGGGGATCGCGGCGATCGCCTGCGCGCGGGCCGGCGCGGCGCGGGTGGAGGCCGCCGAGATCGATCCGCTCGCCACCGCGGCGATCGCGCTGAATGCCGCTGCCAACGACGTCACCGTGCACGCCTTAGCCGGCGACATGGTCGGCAGTCCGTGCCGCTGGGACGTAATTCTGTGCGGGGATGTCTGCTACGAGGCGCCGATGACCGCGCATATCCTGCCCTGGCTGCGCGGTCTGGCGGGGGTGGCCGAGGTGCTGCTGGCGGACCCCGGCCGGGCCTATCTGCCCGCCGGTCTGGCGGTGGCGGCGCGCTATGCCGTGCCGACCACAGCCGAGCTTGAGGATCGCGAGATTCGCGAAGTCGGGGTGTTCCGGCTGGAAGCCGGATAGACGGGTAGTGTCTCAGTTTGAAAAGCAAGTCGGCGCCGGCCCGCACCCCCGCCCGGCCACCCAATGCCAATATACTGACGTTGGGTGGCCGGGTGGGCGCGCGGGCCGGCGCCGACTTTCAAACTGAGACACTACCGATAGACGCCCCCCGCTTGCCTCCCTGCCCCGAACCGCCTACCCACCCGCCGCCACCCGCGCGCGACGTGGGCGGCGCCACCCCTCCCCCGCCGCAGGACCGAACATGCCGACCGAGCGCACGCTTTCCATCATCAAGCCCGACGCCACCCGCCGCAACCTGACCGGCCGGGTCAACGCCATGCTCGAGGCCGCCGGTCTGCGCATCGTCGCCCAGAAGCGCCTGGCCCTGACCACCGCCCAGGCCGAGGCGTTCTATGCCGTCCACGCCGCGCGCCCGTTCTATCGCGACCTGGTGTCCTTCATGACCTCCGGCCCCGTGGTCGCGCAGGTACTGGAAGCCGAGAACGCCGTCGCCCGCCACCGCGACGTGATGGGCGCCACCGATCCGGCCAAGGCCGCCGCCGGCACGATCCGCAAGGAACTGGCCGAGAGCATCGAGGCAAACTCGGTCCACGGCTCCGACAGCGCCGAGAACGCGGCCGGCGAGATCGCGTTCTTCTTCGCCGGGATCGACATCACCGGCTGATCCCGGCCGCGTTCCGTTCGATCATCGCCGGTCTTTAGCCGGCCGTCTGTCGGCGCCCATGCGGGTGCCGACAGCCTGCGCTTGCGCGGGCGAGGGGCAGGGCGAGGCGGCGGGAATGCGCCCATAACACAATTATAGGTTGTATTCCGGTTGACAATCTTGATTTATACGTCTAATTATTACTCCTGTCCTCTTTGTTTATACGAATGTATTCGCTCCTCGCCGTCCTCCCGTCCTGCCATCCCATCGCGCCACCGCGCGCACCCCACGCGCGGGGACCCGGAAACAGGATGCGCACATGCGCATGATGGTCTTCGACCACCGCGCCTGCCGCTGGCGCGCCTGGCACGGCACCAGGGCGGCTTGGCTGAAACTGCCGCATGTGGCGGCAACGGGCGTTTGCCTGCTCGCCACCGCCGCGCTGCGCGCCGCCGCCCCGTTGCCCGCCTATCCCGCGCACGCGCACCGGGAATCCCCGCACATCCAAATCGCACACCAGCCCGCGGCGTCGTCCAACGTGCCGCAAGCGGTCGCATTCCTGCCTTCGCTTTGGCTGTCCGCGCCGAACGCGAACGGCTCCGGCACGCAAGTCGCCGTCGGTAGGCCCAGGCTGGTGTATGGGGGCCCTCTGGACGGCCCTCGATCCGGGCTAACTGTCCTCGCGGCCCCCAACGTGATCCCCACCAATGACGCGCCGCCGGCGCCGGTGCCGGAACCGGGAAGCTTTCCGCTCCTCCTCGCTGGCCTGGCCTCGCTGGCAGCTACCCGCCGCTTCTGGCCGCGACGCCGCCGCAACGGCTGATCGTCCAGCCTGATCGTCCCGGCTTTCCGCCCCGCCCGGATCGCCGCTATACCGCGTGGCATGATTATCGATATGCACACCCATGCCGGCCACCCGAACCGCTCCGGCCCGGTCGATCCCGCGGTTCTCGCCACGATGGGAGCCGCCCAGGTCACCGCCGTCATCTCCGCCATCGCCGACCTGCCGCTGCTGCGCCGCAACCGCGACACGCGCCGCCTGGAACTGACCCGCGAGCCGGAGCCGGGCGAGTGTCTGGCCGCCGTGGACAGCTATCTTGCGGATTTCGAGGCCACCGGCGCCCGCATCGCGCGCGAACCTGACCAGATCCGCGCCGATGATCCCGCCCTGGTCCTGGCGGTGGAGGGTTGCGATTTCCTGGACGGCGACCTCGATCGCCTGGATGCGCTGGAAGCGCGCGGCGTGCGCAGCATCCAGCTGACCCATTACCGCGTGAACGAAACCGGCGACATCCAGACCGCTCCCCCGGTCCATGGCGGCC
>JAKAZJ010000146.1 GCA_021826565.1 Pseudomonadota bacterium
TCGCCCGCATCGTGCTGCGAGATGCTGCGGGAGAGCGCGAAATCGCCCTCGACTCCCCTGCCCTCACCCGCGGCTGGCATCCGGTGGAACGCAGCGCAGGAGCGGCCTGGCGCTGGACCGACGGCGCCGCCCTGCTCCCGCTCCCTGGCCACGATTCGCAGGCCATACTGGAAATCGATCTTGCCGGCTCTATGACCTACTGCGTCGCCGCCGATACAGTGGAAGCAAGCCGCCACGCGGCCTGACAAAAAAGCCCCCGGGCCGAGTCCGGCACGGGGGCAATGTCATAGCAGATACTGAAGACCGGGGCTTGCGTTACCCGGTCAATACCTCCGGTTCGTCCGCGCCCAACGCGGCGCAGCGCGCCAGTTCGGTTTGCAGCCGCTGCACCTGCCCCGTGATCCGCCGCCGCTCGCCCCCCGAGAAATGCTCTCCGCGCAGCGCCATGCGTTCCAGCACGATCAGCAGATCCCGTGCCGTGGCCGGATCGTTGGCCAGACAAGCGCGGCCGAAGGCATCCTCGACCGAATCGGACACGCGCCGACGCAGTACCGAAAGCACCTGTGCCATCCGCGCGGGCGGGATGACCGCAGGTTGATCGCGCGTCGCATCGGCCCGTCGGAAGAACTCCGGTATCCGTCGCATCACATCCAGTCCTTGCAGCCAACAGCGCTTTTCGCCCGTCTTCTCTTGCAAATCAGTTACAGCCGCACCGGCGACCCCGGCATGGACCGCATCCCTGGCCTGTGCTAGCCCCGCGCCATGTCTGATCCTGAACTCCGGCCCCTGATTGCAGTTCTGAACGGCCCCAACCTCAACATGCTGGGCCTGCGCGAACCCGACCTGTACGGTACTGCCACGCTGGACGACGTGGAGCAGCTCTGCGCCGAAGCCGGCGATCAACTGGGACTTGCGATCGATTTCCGCCAGACCAACGGGGAAGGCGAACTGGTCTCCTGGGTCCAGGAATGTCGCGGCCGCGCCGCCGGTCTGGTCATCAACCCGGCCGGATACACGTCCACATCGATCGCGTTGATGGACGCCATTCTGGCCGCTGGCATCCCCACGATCGAAGTGCACATCACCAATATCCATCGCCGCGAATCCTTCCGCCACCATTCCTACGTCTCGCGCGCCGCCGCGGGCGTGATCTGCGGCCTCGGCATACGTGGCTACGCGCTCGCGCTACAATCCATGGCCGCCCTGATCGAGGACCAAGCATGACCCGCCTGCCGCTCGACCCGGACGCGATTCGCGCGCTCGCCGCCATCCTGACCGAAACCGGCCTGACCGAGATCGAGATTGCCGAGAAGGACAGCCGCATCCGTGTGGTGCGCGCCCCCGCGCCGGCGGCGGTGGACGCGCTTGCCCGCCAAGCCCCGATCGCCGCTGAGCCCGTTGCAGCACCCATCGCGCCGCCCCCGCCCGACGCCGCGCATCCCGGCGCCGTGACCAGCCCCATGGTCGGCGTCGCCTATCTCGCCCCGGAACCCGGGGCCGCACCGTTCGTCACCATCGGCCAGGCCGTCTCCGCCGGCCAGACACTGCTGCTGATCGAGGCAATGAAGACCTTTAACCAAATCAAGGCCCCGAAAGCCGGGACTGTCGCCCGCATCCTGATCGCCGCCGGCTCCCCGGTGGAATACGGCGAAGCCTTGATGATCCTGGATTAGCGCGTTGTTCCAGAAGGTCCTGATCGCCAACCGGGGCGAGATCGCGCTGCGCATCCAGCGTGCCTGCCGCGAGCTCGGCATCCCCACCGTCGCAGTCCATTCGACTGCCGATTCGGACGCCATGCATGTGCGCCTGGCCGACGAATCGGTCTGCATCGGCCCGCCCGCCGCCAAGGACAGCTACCTCAATATCCCGGCGATCTTGTCCGCCGCGGCGATAACCGGGGCGGACGCGATCCATCCCGGCTACGGCTTTCTGTCGGAGAACGCTCGCTTCGCCGAGATGGTGGAAGCGCACGGCCTTACCTTTATCGGCCCGGCGCCCGCACATATCCGCATGATGGGCGACAAGATCGCAGCCAAGGCCGCCATGGCCAGCCTCGGCGTCCCGCTGGTCCCCGGCTCTGACGGCGAGGTTCCGGATCTGGCCACTGCGCGCATCGTGGCCGACCAGATCGGCTATCCCGTGCTGGTGAAAGCCGCCGCCGGCGGGGGCGGTCGGGGCATGAAAGTCGCCCGGACAGCCGCCGATCTGGAAGAAGCGTTCCGGCTGGCGCGGACCGAGTCCGCCGCCGCCTTCGGTAACGACGCGGTCTATCTGGAAAAATACCTCGATCGCCCCCGCCATATCGAGTTCCAGATCATGGCCGACGCGCACGGGAGCGTGGTGCATTTTGGCGAGCGCGACTGCTCCCTGCAACGCCGCCACCAGAAACTGTTGGAAGAGGCAGGCTCCCCCGCCCTCACGCCGTCGGCCCGCGCGCGGATGGGCGAGACGGTAACGGCCGCGTTGGCCAAGCTCGGCTATCGCAATGCCGGAACGCTGGAATTCCTGTATCAAGATGGTCAGTTCGCCTTCATCGAGATGAACACCCGCCTCCAGGTCGAACACCCGATCACCGAGATGGTCTGCGGGATCGACCTGGTGCGCGAACAACTCCGCGTCGCCGACGGTGAGGCGCTCGGCTACACCCAGGCCGACATCGTCTTCTCCGGCCACGCCATCGAGTGCCGCGTCACCGCCGAACACCCGGTCACTTTCACTCCCTCCCCCGGCAAGGTGACCGCTTTCCACGCCCCCGGCGGGCTTGGCGTGCGAGTCGATTCCGCGCTCTATGCCGGCTACGTGGTCCCGCCCTATTACGACAGCATGGTCGCGAAGCTGATCGTGCACGCCCCCACCCGCCCGGCCGCAATCGCCCGCCTGAGTCGAGCGCTGGACGAGTTCGCCGTTCACGGGATCGAGACGACACTGCCCCTGCACCGGCGGATCGTCGATGACCCGGCGTTCCAGCGGGGAGATTATACGATCCACTGGCTCGAACATTTCGTGGACGCGGCGGGCTGACCCGCCCGTCCGGTCACGCGCAAGGAAACCGCGCCGCCCGATGATGTATTTCAGCCGCCTCAAGACCGCGCTGGTCCTGGCCGCCTGCCTGCTGGGGGCGATCCTGTGCATTCCTAACATGATGCGCGCTCCCGCGCCCTGGCTGCCGTGGCGTACGGTGCATCTCGGCCTCGATCTGCAAGGTGGCAGCTATTTGCTGATGCAGGTCGATATGAAGGCGGTGGTAAAAGAGCGGCTGAACGGCCTGCTCGACAGCACCCGCCAGGCGCTGCGGCATGTGCCGGGCGGTACTCCTGTATTCTACCGTTCCCTGATAGCCGACATCGCCCATGACCGCGTCGTGCTGCGGTTACGCGATCCAAAGCAGACCGCGGTCGCGCTCACCGTGCTGTCCAAGCTGGCGGCGATCGATCCCGCAACCGGCGTGCCAGAGTTGTCCGTGACCTCTACCGCCGGCCAAATCACGCTTACCCTGTCACCGGTCGCACTGCACGCTCGCGCCACCGCGGCGGTGCAGCAGTCGATCGAGATCGTCCGCCGCCGCATCGACGCAACCGGCGTGGTTGATCCCGAGATCACCCGCCAAGGTGAATCTCATATCGTGGTCCAGTTGCCGGGCATCGGCGACCCCGACCGCATCAAGCATCTGCTGGGCGAGACGGCGCATATGACGTTCCAGCTGGTGGACGAGGGCGCCACCCCCGGTACGGTCCCGCCACCCGGAGTGCAGTTCCTGCCGATGCAAGACGACCCGCACCAGGTCGTCGCGGTCTATGACCGGGTGGATGTAGATGGCGCGGATCTGACGAATGCGTCGGCCGGGACCGACCCTCAGAGTGGGCAGTGGGTGGTCAATTTCACCTTCAACTCAATCGGTGCGCGGCGCTTCGGCGATATTACGCGCACCCATGTCGGCCGCCGCTTCGCCATCGTACTGGACGGGAAGGTGCTCAGTGCCCCGGTGATCCGCGAACCGATTCTGGGTGGGTCTGGTCAGATCAGCGGAAATTTCAGCGCCCAGTCCTCCTCTGACCTGGCACTGCTCCTGCGCGCGGGGGCGCTGCCTGCACCGCTCACGGTGGTGGAGCAGAACTCGATCGGGCCGGAACTGGGGGCGGACTCCATCCGCTCCGGCGCGATCGCACTGGGCGTGGGGTTCCTTCTGGTAATCGGCTTCATGGGCATGTTCTACGGCGTGCTGGGCTGGCTCGCCAACGTAGCTCTGGTGGTCAATTTGGTCCTGATGCTGGCGGTAATGTCGCTGTTGCAGGCGACACTGACGCTACCCGGCATGGCGGGGATCCTGTTGACGCTGGGCATGGCAGTGGACGCCAACATCCTGATCAACGAGCGCATCCGCGAAGAACAGAAGAATGGCCGGCCACCCCTGGCCGCGCTGGAGCATGGGTTCCAGCGCGCCTACCGGACCATCTTCGACTCCAATGCCACCACGTTCCTCGCCCATGTGATGCTGTTCATCTTCGGTTCCGGCCCCGTTCGCGGCTTCGCCGTGACCATCACCATCGGTATCGCGACCTCACTGTTCACGGCCTGGATGCTGACCCGGCTGCTGGTGTCGCGCTGGTACATCTCGTTTCGTCCGCGCCTGCTGCCGGTGTAACCGCAATGTTTTTCTCCCGCCTGCTGCGTCCGATGTTCCGCCTGGTGCCGGACGGCACTCGTATTCGCTTCATGCGCGGGCGCTATATGGGGCTGATCGTCTCCGCGGTCCTTTCCAGCGCCTCAATCGCGCTATTCTTCTATCCGGGGCTGACCTTCGGGATCGATTTCTCGGGCGGCATCGTGATGCAGGTGAAGACGCCTAGTCCGGCGAATTTCAGTGCGATCCGCGTGGCGCTGACGGCGCAGCACCTGCCGCAGCAAGGCGTGCAGAGTTTCGGAGCGCCGGATCAGGTCCTGATCCGACTCGGCGTGCAGCCGACGGCGCAAGCCACGGATGTCGCGGTCGCAAAGGTGCGCGCTGCGCTGGCGCAGGCTGTGCCGGGGGCAAAAATCCTCCGCACCAGCACGATCGGCGCGGCGGTCTCCGCGCAGCTGTTCCGCAACGGTATCCTGGCGCTGGTGCTCTCACTAGCGATGATCCTGGTCTATATCTGGTTCCGCTTCGAATGGCAGTTCGCCGTGGGTGCCGTGGTCACGCTGGTGCTGGACATCACCAAGACCATCGGCTTCCTGGTGATAACACATTTCGATTTCGACCTGGTGATGGTCGCGGCGATCCTGACGGTCCTCGGCTATTCCACCAATGACAAGGTGGTGGTGTACGACCGGGTGCGGGAGAATCTCCGCAAATACAAGACCATGCCGCTACGTGAGCTGATCGACCTGTCAATCAACGAAACATTGAACCGCACCGTCGGCACGTCCATGACCGTGTTCCTGGCATCCCTGCCGCTGGCGTTGTTCGGCGGCGAGTCGATCTCGGGATTCGCCTGGGTGATGCTGTTCGGAATCGTGGTCGGAACCTCCTCCTCGATCTTCATCGCTGCGCCAATCCTGCTGTTCCTGGGCGAGCACCGGTTGCGCCGCGACGCCGCCGCGGTGACCGTCGCGCGGGCGCGGGTGGACGCGGCGCCGCGCGCCAAGCCCTGACGGTGGCCCCGGCCGCGACCACCCCGGACCCGCTACTCGCCGCCAACATCGTCCAGTTCGCGCGGCTGCTGCGCCGCGCCGGCCTTCCCGTAGGTCCCGCCGAAACGTTGGCCGCGACCCGCGCCCTGACCCTGATCGACCTGGGGCAGCGCGCCGAAGCCCGCACCGCGCTGCGCGCCATCATGGTTCATCGCCACGAGCACCAGGAGATTTTCGATCACGCCTTTGCGCTGTTTTTCCGTGATGCCGCAGCCTCCCACCAAGCTGCGGCGA
>JAKAZJ010000147.1 GCA_021826565.1 Pseudomonadota bacterium
GCACCCTGTTTTGGACAACCCGATCCGGCGCCGCCATCCGTCCAGCCGGACCCAACCCCATGGCGGGCGCGGCGCCGGACACCAGGGTACCGAAGCGCGGCAAGGCGCCGGTGGACCGGGCGCCGCCACCGCCGCGGCGATCGGCCCCGCCGGTGTGGCGCGTCCGCCGTCCGCGCCGCCGCCGCGTCCGGCCGGCGCCAGCGGCGTGCCGCTCCATTTGCCGACCGGCGTGGAGACCGGGCCGCGGGCGTTTGGCCCATCCGCGGCCGCCGCAGCCGTCGCCGCGCGTGCCGCGGCCCGGCAGGCGGCGGGATTCGCCGCGGCCAAGGCGGCGATCCGCGATGCGTTGGCCACCGACGCGCTGCTGGCCACGATCGGGCGTCAACTCGCGATCGACATCACGCCGCGGGGGCTGCGGATTCAGCTGCTGGACTCACGCGCCCACGCGATGTTTGCCCCTGGCTCGGCCGTGCCGAACGCGCTGGCGCGGCGCGCCTTGCGCATAATCGGCGCGGTGGTGGCAAAGCTGCCCGGACCGGTGCGGATCGCCGGCTTCACCGATGCCTCGGCGCCGGCCGGCGCTGCGGGCAATTGGGCGCTGTCGGCCGCGCGCGCCAACGCGGCGCGTAGCGCGCTCGGCGCGGCGGGCCTGGCCGATGCGCGGGTGGAGGCGGTCTCCGGCCATGGCAGCCACGACCTGCTGCTGCCCGGCCAACCGCTGGCGGCGGCGAATCGACGCATTTCCATCCTGGTGCTGCGCGCGCCGCCGCCGGGCTGAACGGGGGCGGCGATGTTCACGATCGGCGGCTTCGTCTTTCTGCTGGTCTGCGTCTTCGGCAGCTTCCTGATCACCGGCGGCTCGATCGCCGCGCTGGCCGGGTCGCTGCCGTTCGAGATGATGAGCATCGGCGGTGCCGCCATCGGCACCTTCCTGATGGCCAATTCGATGCACGACGTGAAGCATACGCTGGGGGGAATCGGCAAAACGCTGAAAGGCGCGCGCTATCACAAGGCCGATTACCTGGAGCTGCTCAGCCTGCTGTTCGTACTGGTGCGACTCGCTTCCACCAAGGGGGCGATGGCGCTGGAAGCACATATCGAGAAGCCTGAGGATAGCGCCGCGTTCCAGAAATTTCCGAAGGTGCTGAACAACCGCACGGCGCGCACCATGATCTGCGACTACCTGCGCATCGTGGGCATGAACGCCGACGATCCGAACCAGATCGAGGACGTGATGGCGCGCGAGCTCAAGAAAACCCTGGCCGAGGAGATGCACGGCCCGCATGCGCTGCAAACCATGGCCGACGGGCTGCCCGCGCTCGGCATCGTCGCCGCGGTTCTGGGCGTCATCAAGACCATGGGCCATATCGACCAGCCGCCCAAGGTGCTGGGCGAAATGATCGGCGACGCGCTGACCGGCACCTTCCTTGGGGTACTACTGGCCTATGGCCTGGCCGCTCCGATCGCAGCGCGGATGGGCGGAATCGTCGAGGAGGAGGCAAAATATTTCGAGGTGATCCGCGCCGTGCTGGTCACGCATCTGCATGGCAACGCGCCACAGGTCAGCATCGAATCAGGGCGCAAGATGGTACCGAACTCTCATATGCCGACATTCCAGGAGCTTGAGGAGGCGGTGCAGAATGTGCAGATCTGACCGCGTTCAGCCCCCGTAACGGCGCAAACAGGGCCGGGGGTTGGCGCCCGGCAAGTGGCCGGCTTAGCGCCAGCGTGCCAGGCGTTCCGTGGCGGCGAGCATGTCCGCTTCCGGCCCGCAATAGCTGAAACGGACGAAGCGGTTACCGCGGGCGTGGTCGAAATCCACCCCGGGCGTGGCGGCGATGCCAGCCTCGGCCAACATCCGCGCGCAGAACGTCACCGCATCGTTCGATCGGGCCGAGATGTCGGCGAACAGATAGAAGGCCCCCTCGGCCGGGCTGAGCCGGTCGAAGCCGGCCGCCGGCAGCGCGGCCAACAGATGGTCGCGGGCGCGGCGGTAGCCGGCGATATTGGCTTGCAGTTCCGCGCCGCAGTCGAACGCCGCCTCGGCGGCGATCTGGGAGATATGCGGGGCGCTGATGAACAGGTTCTGCGCCAGGCACTCCACCGGGCGCACCAGGTCTTCCGGCAGCACCAGCCAGCCGATCCGCCAGCCGGTCATGGAGAAATATTTCGAGAAACTGTTCACGACCACGGCGTGCGGGCTGACCGCGGCCGCGGTGGCCAGCGCGGCGTCGTAATTGAGTCCGTGATAGATCTCGTCGCTGATCAACCGCACGCCATTGGCCTCGCACCAGCGCGCGATCGCCGCGAGCTCGTCGGGGTGAAGCATGGTACCGGCCGGGTTGCACGGGCTGGCGACGATCACTCCGTCCGGGCGCGGGTCCAGCGCGTCCAGCAGCGCCGGCGTCGGCTGGAATCGCGTCTCCGGCCCGGCCGGGATCACGACCGGGACCATCCCGAGCGCGGTCAGGATGTTCACATAGGGCGGGTAATAGGGCGAGGTCAGCGCGATGCGGTCGCCAGGGTCGAACGCGGCCAGAAACGCCAGCGGGAAGCAGCCCGAGGCGCCCACCGTGACCGCGATCCGCTGTGGCGGCACATCAAGCCCGTACCAGTCCCGGTAATGGGCGGAAATGCGCTCCCGCAACGAGGCTCGTCCGAACGCCTCGGTATAACCCAGCGGATCGCCCGAACGCAGCGCGGCCATGGCCGCCGCCACTGCGCCGGCCGGGGCACCGGTGCCAGGCTGGCCGACTTCCATCCGGATCACCCCGGGCGCGCCCGGCGGCAACCCGGCCTGGCGCGCGTTGGCCGCGGCGATCACATCCATCACCAGGAACGGAGGCGCGGCAGCGCCACGGCCGACCTTCAGCATGAACCCTGGCCGATGCATGCTTCGTCATGGCCGGGCCTGAGCCGGCCAGCCATCGCCATGGCCGCCCGTCCCGCAGCCCCGCGCGGCACGGTGCAGGGGGTGTCGGGGGCAGATGGCCGGGTCAGGCCCGGCCCTGGCGGGAGCGGCGAGACCAGCACACCCATTCAGAAATCCTCGGGCGCGATCACGTTTTGCGGTGCCCCGGCGATGAACGCGCGCATCGTCTCCGCGCCCTTGGAGCGGATATCTTCCCATGCCTCCGGCGTATGGAACGCGGAATGCGGTGTGATGATCAGCCGTCCCTCGGTCCATTTCTCCCGCGCGCGATAGGCGCGGAGCAGTTCCGGCACCGGTGCGACCGGCGGCTCCACCGGGATCACATCCAGACCCACGCCCGACAGGTGCCCGGATTTCAACGCCGCGGCCAGCGCATCGATATCGATGATCGGCCCGCGCGCGGTGTTGATGACCACCGCGCCCTTGGGCAGCAGCGCCAGCTCACGCGCGCCGATCAGCCCCTTGGTTTCGGGGGTCAGCGGCGCGTGGATCGACAGCGTATCGGTCTGGCGCAACAGATCGGGCAGCGTCAACGCGCGCTCCACGCCGATCGACAATTCCGCCCCGTTCGGCCGGTAGGGATCGAAGAACACCACGCGATAGCCCAGCGCCTTGGCTCGCAGCGCCGCGGCCGTGCCGATGCGGCCCTGGCCGACCACGCCGAAGGTCAGGCGCCCGGTGCGGCGGATCAGCGGGTCGAACACCGCCTTCCACGGCGCCCCGTCCGGCTGGCGCTGCCAGTCGTGATGCAGCAGCAATCCCCGGCGCAGCGCCATGGTCAGCGCAATGGCGTGATCGGCGACCTCGGTGGTGCCGTAATCGGGCACGTTGCACACCACCACCTGATGCGCGGCGGCGGCGCGGCGGTCGATCTTGTCGTAGCCCACCCCCATGCGCACCACGCAACGCAGCTTGCTGAACCGCGCGAAGTCGGCCGCCTGCACCGACTGGCGCAGGATCATCAGCCCGTCCGCGCTGGCGGCGTCAGCATCGGACAATTCAGATAGGTCCTGGGTGTCGCGGAAAATTACGGTCACCCCGTCGCCGTAGACGCGGCGTTCGACCGCGTCGTCGGCATAGAGTTTCTCGGGATAGAGAACGGTGAAGGACATGCTGGGATTCCCTTGGACGGCCCCAGAGAGGGACCAGGAACCGGCGCCTCCGTCAACCACCGGTCCCGGCCCCGCGGCCGCGCCCACGGCACCGGCTATGCGCGCCGCCGCACCCGGGGTCGCGGGGCCGGGATCGCGCCCAGCATCGGGGTCAGGAACCGGCCCGTGTAGCTCTCCGGGCACGCGGCGATCACCTCCGGCGGGCCCGCGGCAACGATCCGCCCGCCGCCGTCGCCGCCTTCCGGACCGAGGTCCAGGATCCAGTCCGCGGTCTTGATGACCTCCAGATTATGTTCGATCACCACCACCGTATTGCCCTGCTCCACGAGCGCGTGGAGCACTTCCAGAAGTTTCCGCACGTCCTCGAAATGCAGTCCGGTCGTGGGTTCATCCAGGATATACAGGGTCCGTCCGGTGGCGCGGCGCGCCAGTTCCTTGGACAGCTTGATCCGCTGCGCCTCGCCTCCCGACAGCGTGGTGGCCTGCTGGCCGAGGCTGATATAGCCCAGCCCCACCTGCTGCAGGATCTTCAGCCGGTCGCGGATGCGCGGCTGGGCCGAGAAATACGGCACCGCTTCGTCGACCGTCAGCGCCAGCACCTCGGCGATGGATTTGTCGCGGAACTTGATCTCCAGCGTCTCGCGGTTGTAGCGGCGGCCCTTGCAGGTATCGCAGGTAACGAACACGTCGGGCAGGAAATGCATCTCGATCTTCAGCACGCCGTCGCCCTGGCAGGCTTCGCATCTGCCGCCCTTGACGTTGAAGCTGAAGCGGCCGGGCTTGTAGCCGCGGGCACGGCTTTCCGGCAATTCGGCGAACCAGTCGCGGATCGGTGCGAACAGATCGGTGTAGGTGGCGGGGTTGGAACGCGGTGTGCGCCCGATCGGCGACTGGTCGATATCGATGATCTTGTCCAGCAGTTCCAGCCCGTCGATGCGTTCGTGCGGCCCCGGCACTTCGCCTGACCCCATCAGCTTGCGCGACGCAGCGCGATAAAGCGTATCCACGACCAGCGTGGATTTTCCGCCGCCCGAGACGCCGGTGACGCAAGTGAACGTGCCCAGCGGGAAGGACGCGGTCAGGTTCTTCAGATTGTTACCGCGCGCGCCCACCACGGTCACGGCGCGATCCTGCTGCGCCGGCCGGCGCAGCCGCGGCAGCTCGATCCGCTTGCGGCCCGAGAGATAGGCCCCGGTCAACGAAGCCGGGTTTGCCGCGACCTCGGCCGGCGTGCCTTCCGCCACCACGCGCCCGCCATTCACGCCGGCTTCCGGCCCCATGTCGATCAGGTGGTCGGCGGCGCGGATCGCCTCCTCGTCGTGCTCCACCACCAATACGGTGTTGCCGAGGTCGCGCAGCCGCCGCAACGTCCCGAGCAGGCGTTCGTTGTCGCGCTGATGCAGGCCGATCGAGGGTTCGTCGAGCACATACAACACTCCGGTCAGGCCGGAGCCGATCTGGCTGGCGAGCCGGATCCGCTGGCTCTCCCCGCCCGACAACGTGGCCGAACCGCGCGCCAGGGTCAGATAATCCAGCCCGACATCGACCAGGAAGCGCAGCCGTTCGACGATTTCACGTAGAATACGCCGGGCGATCTCGGCGCGCTGCGGCGTCAGCGTGTCGATGACGCCGGCGAACCACGGCAAGGCCGCCGCGATCGGCAGTTCCGAGGCCTCGGCGATGTGCTTGCCGGCGATCTTTACCGCCAGCGCCTCGGGCTTGAGGCGGGCGCCGCGGCAGGTGGCGCAGGGACGTTCCGCCTGATAGCGCGACATTTCCTCGCGCACCCAGACGCTGTCGG
>JAKAZJ010000148.1 GCA_021826565.1 Pseudomonadota bacterium
GCCGCGCCTGGTGGGGAACCCGGCCACGTCCACTAGGTCCTTCACCGTCACCGGCACCCCATCCAGCGCCCCGATCGGCCGCCCGGCCCGCCAGCGCCCCGCGCTTGCCGCCGCCGCCGCGCGCGCGCCCGGGTTCAGCAGCACCATCGCGTTCAGCGCCGGGTTATGCCGCGCCACACGTTCCAGCACCGCCTGCAACACATCGAGCGGCGAGGCGGCGCCGGCGGCGAACGCCCCCAGCATGTCCTCGGCGGACAGCAGCGCAAGATCGGCGTCCGACATGGTCTGGTTCCCCATCGCGGCAAACCGGCGCAGCATGGGCGCGGCGCAGGACGGAGGGAACCCCGCATGGCCGACCCGCATCCGCACGGCGAACCCTGGACCTGGCCCGAGCCGGTCTGGCGCCGCATCACCGGCCGCGCCCGCGCCGGACGATCCTTGCGCCCCGCCACTTGGCCGGGCGGGGCGCGCTGCGCCGTGGCGCTGTCGTTCGACGCCGATCACGAAACCATTCCGCTGCGCGACGCCGACGAAAGCCCGATGCGCATCAGCCAGGGCCAGTACGGCAATCGCCAGGCGATGCCGCGCATCCTGCGCCTGCTGGACCGCGAGCACATTCCAGCGAGCTTCTTCTACCCCGCCGTCGCCGCGCTGCTCTATCCCGACGAAGTGCGCGAAGTCGCCGCCGCCGGTCACGAGATCGGCATCCATTCCTGGATCCACGAGGCCAACACGACGCTGCCCCCGGGCGCCGAGCGCGACCTGACCTTCCGCGCCGCCGAGGTTCTGACCCGCCTCGTCGGCACCGCCCCGGTCGGCATCCGCACCGCGAGCTGGGATTTCTCCACCCACACGCTGGACATCATCCGTGAACTCGGCCTGCTGTACGACAGCAGTCTGATGGCCGATGACGACGCCTATGAACTGACCGACGCCGGCGTGGCGACCGGCATCGTCGAGCTGCCTCCGGAATGGATTCGCGACGACGCGGTCTATTACAACATGCTGCGCTTCTCCGCGCTGCGGCCCTACACGCCGCCCTCGGCGGTGGAGGAGATTTTCCGTGCCGAGTTCGATGGCGCCTGGGAGGAAGGCGGGTTGTTCCTGCTGACCTTGCATCCCCATATCAGCGGCCATCGCTCTCGTCTGCCGGTGCTGGCGCGGCTGATCGCGCACATGAAATCCCGCGGCGGCTGCTGGTTCGCCACCCATGCAGCGGTGGCGGCATGGTGCAAGGATTGCGCGGCGGGGTAGCGTTGCAGCCCCGAACGACGCGCCCGACGCCGGTTGCGCGCCCCCCATGGCCCCTCGCGCCCCCCAGCTGCCCCGCGTCCCTTGGGCTTGCCGCCCGCCGCCGGGGGCTTCTATAGCCCCCGGAAGCCGTAAGGAGTGCCCATGGCCAGCCTCGCCCCAGGACCCGCCGATAGGACCGCCGAAACCGCCGCGCACGCCCGCCAGGCCGAACTCCTCGCGCGGCCCCTCACGCCGACGCGACGCATGGCCGATGCCATCCGCGCGCTGGCGATCGACGCCGTGGAGACCGCTAAATCCGGTCATCCCGGGCTGCCGATGGGCATGGCGGACGTGGCGACCGTCCTCTGGACCCGGTTCCTGAAATACGACGCCGCCGACCCGCGCTGGCCCGATCGCGACCGGTTCGTGCTGTCCGCCGGCCATGGCTCGATGCTGCTCTATGCCTTGCTGCATCTGACCGGTTTCGACGGCATGGAAATCGCCGACCTCAAGCGCTTCCGTCAGCTCCATTCCCCCGCCGCCGGGCATCCCGAATACGGCGCCCACCCGGCGATCGAGACCACCACCGGCCCCCTCGGCCAGGGTGTCGCGACCGCTGTCGGCATGGCGCTTGCGGAACGCATGATGGCCGCCCGCTTCGGCAAATCGCTGGTCGATCATCGCACCTGGGTGATCTGTTCGGACGGCGATCTGATGGAAGGCATCAGCCACGAGGCGATCGGGCTGGCCGGGCATCTGCGCCTCGGCAAGCTGACGTTGTTGTGGGACAACAACCACATCTCGATCGACGGCAACACGGCGCTGGCGCGATCGGAAGACACGCTGAAGCGTTTCGCCGCCGCGGGCTGGGCGACCCGCGCGGTGGACGGCCACGATCCGGCGCAGGTCGCTGCGGCGTTATCGTTCGCGGTACGCTCGAAGAAGCCCACCCTGATCGCCTGTCGCACCATTATCGGCTTCGGCGCCCCCAACAAGGCAGGGACCGCAGCCGCCCACGGCGCGCCGCTTGGTGCGGCCGAGGCCGCCGCCGCCAAGGCGGCACTCGGCTGGACCGCGCCGCCGTTCACCATCCCCGGCGATCTGGCGCTGGCCTGGCACGAGGCGGGGAGCCGCGGCGCAGGCGTCCGCCGCGGCTGGCTCAAGCGCCTGGCCCGTCACGCGCAGCGCGCCGAGTTCGACCGCGCGCTGTCCGCGCGCATGCCGGAAGACTGGCACCAGACGGTCGCCGCGCTGAAACAGACCATCATCGACACGAAACCGAAGCTCGCGACCCGCGCGGCCAGCCAGATGGCACTGGACGCGCTGGTGCCGGCGATGCCGGATCTGGTCGGCGGTTCGGCCGATCTGACCGGATCGAATCTGACCTTCGTTGCCGGCATGGGCACCGTCGCGCCCGGCGCCTATGGCGGCCGTTACCTGCATTTCGGCATCCGTGAGCACGGCATGGCCGCCTGCGCGAACGGTATCGCGCTGCATGGCGGGCTGATCCCGTATGTCGCCACGTTCTTCGTGTTCACCGATTACCTGCGTCCGGCGCTGCGGCTGTCGGCGTTGATGGGGCAGCGCGTGATCCACGTCCTGACCCATGATTCGATCGGCCTCGGCGAGGACGGCCCGACGCATCAGCCGGTCGAACATCTGGCATCGCTCCGCGCGATGCCCAACGTCCACGTGTTCCGCCCCGCCGATACGCTGGAAACCGCGGAATGCTGGGAACTCGCGCTGCGCCGCACCGACGGTCCCAGCCTGCTGGTCCTGTCGCGTCAGGCCGTGCCCGCGCTGCGCACCGAGGCGGGCGAGAATCGCTGCGCCCGCGGCGGCTATGTGCTGGCCGAGGCCGCCGGCCCGCGCGCCGCCACGCTGATCGCCACCGGCACCGAGGTCGCGATCGCGATGGACGCCCGCGCCCGCCTGGCCGCGAACGGCATCGCCGTCGCCGTCATCTCCCTGCCGTGCTGGGAGAGTTTCGCACAGCAGGATCCGGCCTATCAACAAGCCGTGCTCGGCACCGCGCCGCGCGTCGGGATCGAGGCGGCGGTGGCGCAGGGCTGGGACCGCTGGCTCGGCCCGGACGGGGTGTTCATCGGCATGACCGGTTTCGGCGCCTCGGCCCCGTTCGAGGTGCTGTACAAGGAATTCGGCATCACCGCCGAGGCGATCGCCGCGGCGGTGACCCGGCGCACGGGCCACTCCGCCGCCGCCTGACCAACGAAAAACGCCAGACCACAAGGGAAATCACAAAAATGTCCGTCAAGGTTGCCATCAACGGTTTCGGCCGCATCGGCCGCCTGGTGCTCCGCGCCATGATCGAAAGCGGGCGCGACGATCTGACCCCGGTCGCGATCAACGACCTGGGCAGCGCCGAGGCCAACGCGCATCTGTTCCATTACGACAGCGTCCATGGCCGCTTTCCCGGCCAGCTGGAGGTGTCGGGCGATACCATCACCATCCGTCACGGCGGACGCGTGTGGGGCCCGATCCGTGTCTCGGCCGAGCGCGATCCCACCAAGGTCCCGTATCAGGGTGTGGACGTCGCGCTGGAATGCACCGGGATCTTCACCAGCAAGGAAAGTGCATCGGCTTTGCTCAAGGCCGGCGCGCGCAAGGTGCTGGTCTCGGCGCCGGCCGACGGCGTGGACGCCACCGTGGTGTACGGCGTGAACCACAAGGTGATCACGCGCGAGATGACGGTGATCTCCAACGCCTCCTGCACCACCAACTGCCTGGCGCCGATGGCCAAGGTGCTGCACGACAATTTCGGCATCCTGCGCGGCTACATGGTGACCATCCACGCCTATACCGGCGATCAGAAGCTGCAGGACACGCTGCACAAGGACCCGCACCGCGCGCGCGCCGCCGCGGTCTCGGCGATCCCCACCACCACCGGGGCGGCGCGCGCCGTGGGCCTGGTGCTGCCGGCGCTGGCGGGCAAGCTGGACGGCACCGCGATCCGCATCCCGACGCCGAATGTCTCCTTAGTATCGCTGGACGTGAACCTGGAAAAACCCGCCGATATCGCCGCGGTCAACGCCGCCATGAAGCGCGCGGCGGACGGCGAGCTGCGCGGCATTCTGGACTACAACACGGAAAAACTGGTCAGCATCGATTTCAACCATTGCCCTGCTTCGTGCAGCTTCGACGCCACGCAGACCGCGGTGGTGGACGGGGCACTGGTGCGCGTGATGGGCTGGTACGACAACGAATGGGGCTTCTCCAATCGCATGTCGGACACCGCGGCGCTGTTCGGCAGCCTGTGACATGACGGCGCGCTCGCTGGACGGGGTCGCCGTCGCCGGGCGGCGCGTGCTGTTGCGCGCCGATTTGAACGTGCCGGTGCATGACGGGACGATCTCCGACCTGACGCGGATCGAGCGGCTGACGCCGACCATCCGCGAACTGTCCGCCGCCGGGGCGAAGGTGATCCTGTGCAGCCATTTCGGCCGCCCGGACGGCAAGACGGTGGCGGCGCTGTCGCTGGCCCCGGTGGCCGCCGCTCTGGGCCAGGTGCTGGGAAGACGCGTCGGCTTCGCGCCCGATTGCATCGGCCCGGCGGCCGCGGCCGCGGTCGCCGCGATGGAACCGGGTGACGTGCTGGTGCTGGAAAACACCCGCTTCCATCCCGGGGAGGAAGCCAACGATCCGGGCTTCGCCCGCGCCCTGGCCGGACTGGCCGATCTTTACGTGAACGATGCGTTTTCCACCGCGCACCGCGCCCATGCCAGCACCGAGGGCGTGGCGCATCTGCTGCCGGCCTATGCGGGGCGGCTGATGCAGGCCGAGCTGGAGGCACTGCACGCCGTGCTGGGCAACCCCACCCGCCCGGTGGCGGCAGTGGTGGGCGGGGCGAAAGTGTCCACCAAGCTCGATCTGCTCGGCCATCTGATCGGGCGTGTCGATGCGCTGGTGATCGGCGGCGCGATGGCGAACACGTTCCTGGCGGCACAAGGCCTGCCGGTCGGGCGTTCGTTGCAGGAGCCGGAGCTGCACGCAACCGCGCGCACGATCCTGGACCGCGCCGGGGCGGCGCTGCTGCTGCCGACCGATGTGGTGGTGGCGACGGCGCTCGCGCCAGGGGTTGCCACCCGGATCGTGCCGGTCGCTGCGGTCGGACGCGACGAGATGATCCTGGATCTGGGCCCCGCCAGCGTCGCGGCACTGGCCGCGCGCCTGCCCGGCTGGCGCACTCTGGTCTGGAACGGCCCGCTGGGCGCGTTCGAGACCCCACCCTTCGACGCCGGCACCACCGCCCTGGCCCGCGCCGTCGCCAGCGCGACCGCGGCCGGAACGCTCCGCAGCGTGGCGGGCGGGGGCGATACCGTGTCGGCATTGCGCGCGGCGGGGGTCGTGGACCGTTTCAGCTACGTGTCCACCGCCGGGGGCGCGTTCCTGGAATGGATGGAGGGGCGGGTGCTGCCAGGGGTCGCGGCGCTGGGCTAGGCGGCGGCGCTACCCCGCCGCGCTGACGGCACGCTCAGCCGCCGCCGGCTCGGGAGTGGAATGCGCCCCGGATGGTCGCGGGCAGATGCATCAGCCCGTTGCCGAAGTCGCGGGCGCCGTTGACCGCCGCATGACCC
>JAKAZJ010000149.1 GCA_021826565.1 Pseudomonadota bacterium
TGTCGATTGTGCCGACGGCAACGGACCGTTCGCCGTGCCCGCCCGGCTTCTCGTTGGTCATCATCGCTGCCCAGATGCGATCCGGGTCCAGGTTCTCGCCTGTGTCATCGCACAGCGCGGCCGGGTCGGCTTCCAGCACGCGGTCGGCGAAGCGCTCGCGGATCAGCCCGCCCTGGCCGTAGCGGCCGTTGGAGTTGAATCCGTAACCCACCACCGGCTTGCCGTCGCGGATCACGTTGGTGACAACGGCCACCAGGCTCGCGGTCATCTTGCTGAAGTCGATATAGGCATTGCGGATCGGCGAAGCGAGGCGACAGCTGCGCTCGCGGATGGCGGTGATGCGGACGGGCATGGGGGTCTCCGGGTCGGTCGTGGTGGTGCTAGCGCGATGCGCGGGATGGGGAAAGACGCGGCAGTTACAGCGACGCACCGCCGCAGATCAGTATCTGCTGACCGGTGATCGCGGCGGCGTCTGGCGAGAGCAGAAAGGCGGCCAGCGCCGCCACCTCGCGCGGCTGCACGAACCGCCCGATCGGCGGCAGGCGCGGTGCCACTCCGGCACGGGCGGGATCGCGTAGCATGGGCGTCTCAGTGGCACCCGGTGCGATGACGTTGACGGTGATCCCGCGCGCGGCGAGTTCAAGCGCCCAGGAACGCGCCATCCCGACCAGCGCCGCCTTGGTGGCGGCATAGGCGCTGCGCCCGGCCGCGCCGGCGGCGGTACGGCTGCCGATCAGCAGGATGCGCCCGCCCGGCGGAAGGCGTGGGGAAAGCGTGTCGGCAAGTGCCGCCGCCACCGTGACATGCACCGCCCACATCGCCGCGGCACCTGCCGCATCCAGCGCGCCGAGCGGCGCGGTGCGCATGAACCCCGCAGCATGCACCACCGCGGTGACATCGCGGATTGGGTGCAGGCACGCGGCACGTGCGGGTGGGTCCGTCAGGTCGAGCGTCGCGGCTTCGAAGCCCGACCCTGACAGAACGGGTGGCGTCCGGTCCAGGCCGAGCACACGCCACCCATCCGTCAGCAGCCGCTCAGCGATTGCCGCGCCGATGCCGGAACTGGTCCCGGTCACCACGGCGCGACGGGGCGCGGGCGCACCGCCTGCTGCCGTGGCGACCGGCGTACTCATGCGTGATACGCCTTGGCCTGCGTCACGATCGCCTTGGGGTCGAAATCGTTGATCGCGTCGATCAGGTCGTTGGTGTAGAGCGGCGCGACATCGGCGATCTTCAGCCCGTCCATCTGCGCTTCCAGCACGAATTCGTGCGGGTTGATGCTGCCCATCTTCGCCCCCGGATAGGGCGGGCGATAGAGCCGGATACGCCGGCCGATGCTGGTCAGCACCGCCTGCACCGCCTGCGCGGTCGAGCTGCCGCGCGGCGCGGTTTCCGGGAACATCTTGATGAACGCCGCGGCGCCGCCCGCCGGGTTGGCCAGAATGAACTGGGAGGCCTTCGCCACCGATCGCCCGAACCCGACGGCGAGCGCCCGGTCGTGCGCCAGGAAGGCGCGCTTCGCGGTCAGGAACTGCCCACCGATCAGCGGGATGTTCTTCGGGCGCGGCACGAAATCGAGCTTGATCCCGGCGGCCTCGATCTGCCCGAAGCCGACATCGAAATAGGCAAGCGCATCGATGTCGTGCTGCTTCAGCGCCACGCCGGCGGCCACGCCGGCGCCGACCGCGATCCACTTCACGTCTTTGGTCGGGTCGATGCCGATGTTTTTCAGCACATCCTTGGTGACCGGATATTCGGTGCCGCCAAACCCGGAGATGCCGATCCGCTTGCCCTTGAGGTCGGCATAGGACTTGATCGGCGAGCCGGGCAGCACCGCGACGTCCCATTTGTACGGATAGGTGTACTCGTAGAAATTGGCATCCTTGCCCCACTCGCCCTTGGCGAGCAGCGGCAGCTCGAAAGCCGGTACGCCGATGCCGATGTCGACGTCACCACGATCGATCGCTACCTGCACATTGGCGTTGGTGCCGAGCGCGCGCGGCACGAGGGTGAAGCCTTCGGCGCGGTTGTAGCCCAGCGCCTCGCCGATCACGGTGTTGATGACCACCGCACTCATGGATTTGAGGCCGATGCCGAAGCGCAGTGGCCGCAACCCGGCGGCCTGGGCGCGTGGCAGGCCGCTCGCCAGCGCGGCGGCAAAGGCACTGCCGGCCAGCGCCACCTGGCGCCGGGTCGGCTGGAACAGTTCGGTCATGGTCGGTTTGACTCCCTTCAGCGTTTGCCGCGGTCGGCCCAGTGGACCACCCGGCGTTCCAGCGCCCGCACGATCCCGTGCAGCGCCATTCCCAGGGCACCGAGGATGATCAGGGCGGCGAACACCCCGGCCACGTCGGTTACCGATTCCGCCTGCGTGATCACCACGCCCATGCCCTGCTGCGCGCCGAGGAACTCGGCCACGATCGTGCCGAGCAGCGCATAGACCACCGCCATGTCGAGCCCCGCGAAAATATACGGCGCCGCGTTCGGCAGCTTCACCAGCCGGTACGTTTCCAGGCGCGTGGCGGACAGCGAGCGCATCAGGTCGATCCGCTCCGGCTCGACCGCGCTGAGGCCGGTGAAGCTGTTGATCATCACCGGAAACAGCGCGAGCAGTGCGGCGATCGCGATCTTCGATCCGTCGCCGAAGCCGAACCAGATCACGATCAGCGGCGCGATCGCGACTTTCGGCAGGCATTGCAGGGCGAACGCGTAGGGCATCACCAGCCGCTCGATCGCGCGGCTTTCCGCCATCAGCGAGCCGAGCAGCAGGCCGAGCAAGGTACCGGCCAGGAAGCCGAACGCGGCGTTGCGGAACGTGCTCCAGAGCGGGATATACCAGCCGAGCGGGCTCGAGGGCGCCACCGCGATGCCGGACCAGAGCGCGCGCACGACGGCGGCCGGATCGGGTAGGATGTAGCCGGGCAGATGCAACAGATGCACCGCGCCCTCCCATGCGCCGATCAGCGCGATGGCACCGAGGCCGCTGATCAGCGCGTGCGGCACCTCGCGCCGGTGGTGCGGTCGGGCGGAGGGGGCCGCGTCCATCGCCGTGGCGTGCGCGCTCATGGCGCCTCTCCCTCGGCGTTGAGCAGGGCACGAATGTCGCGCGCCAGCGCCGCGTAGCCGGGCGCGCTGACGATGGTGTCGAAGCTGCGCGGGCGGGGGATCGGCACAGCCAGGTCGCGCAGAATGCGCCCCGGGCGGGCCGACATCACGACCACGCGGTCGGCGAGGAAGATGGCTTCGGAAATGCTGTGCGTGATGAGCAGGACCGTCTTGCCGCTGGCCTGCCAGATGCGTTGCAGCTCGCTGTTCATGCGTTCCCGCGTCAACGCGTCCAGCGCGCCGAAGGGTTCGTCCATCAGCAAGATGCGCGGGTCGCGCACCAGCGCGCGGCAGATGCCGGCGCGTTGCTGCATCCCTCCGGAAAGTTCGTACGGATATCGCGCGCCGAAATCGGCCAACCCCGTGATCGCAAGCAATTCGTCGATCCGCCCGTCCGCCGCGGCATGGCGTCCGCCGACCCGCAGCGGCAGACGAATATTCTCGCGCACCGTGAGCCAGGGCAGCAGGTTGGCCGCCTGGAACACCACGCCGGTCTCCCCCGACGGGCCGGCGATCGGGCGGCCGTCCAAGGTGAGCGTGCCTTCCTCGCACGGATCAAGGCCGGCGAGCAGGCGCAGCAAGGTGCTCTTGCCACAGCCCGACGGGCCGACCACGCAGACGAACTCGCCGTCGGCGATGGTCAGATCGACGCCGGCAAGCGCGCGCACCGAGACGCCGGAGGCGGTCGCATAGGTCTTGCCGACACCGCGCAGCCCGATCAACGCCGGGGGCGCCGCGATCGCGATCGGCTCGGGGGCAGCCATGAGCAGGGTCTCCATGTTTCCTCGCAGGGCCGCCTGACGCGGCCTTCTGATTCCAGTGAAAACGGCGTTCAGGCGGCCTCGCGCGCGTTCAGCCCCGCGGCGGCGACCGCGGCGCGGATGCGGGCAAGCTCGGCGACGGACGGGGCCTGGGTCGGCGCGCGCACGGTCGCGCTGCGCAGGATGCCGGCGGCTTCCATCGCGGCCTTCATGCAGGCATGAGCCTCGCCCGTGGGTTCGCCGGCGCCGTAGACCGCTTCCTTCAGCGGATCGATCTGCGCCTGCAACGCCATCGCGCGATGCAGATCGCCCGCCTTCACCGCCTCCAGCAGATCGGCGATCAGGCCGGGCACCAGCGAGGCGAACCCCACCAGCGCGCCATCGACGCCCTGGACCATGGACGCGAGCAGGTACTCGTCGTGGCAGGTCAGCAACGCCTTGCCCGGCGCGACGGCGCGGATGGCGGCGAGATCGCGGGCGTATTTGTTCATCTCCCGCGTGCCGATCTTGAACGCCTGGACGTAGGGCAGCGCGGCGAGCTCAGCGAGCAGGTCCGAGGAAAACGACGCCTTGGTCCAGGCCGGATAGACATGCACGAGCAGCGGCAGGCCGGTCGCCTCGCCGATCGCGGTGAAATACTCGATCACGTGGTTGCGGCGGAAGCCGAAGCGCAGCCAGTGATGCGGCGGCATCACGTCGAGCGCGGCGGCGCCCGCGTCCTTCGCCCAGCCGGCCTGCTCGACGGCGTCGCGGATCCCCTCGCAGACCACCGAGGAGATCACCGGGCAGAGGCCGCGCGTCGCCTCGGCGACGATGCGCGTGACCTCGGCGCGTTCGCGCGGGGTGAGCGAGAAGACCTCGCCGGTATGGCCATTGGTCATCATTGCCACCACGCCCTTTTGGCGGGCGAGCCAGCGGACGAAGCGACGCAGGTCCTCGGCATCGATCGCGTGGTCGGGGCGAAAGGGGATGGCGATGGCGGGGATCAGGCCGTGGAAGTTCATTGGTTGCATTTCGGGTCTCCTGGAAGGGGGGATCAGGCGGTGGCGGTCTGGGCGGCGAAACCGCCGGAGGCCTGCATGGCGCGGGACAGGGAAGCGGCGGCGGCGAGAACGGGGGCGCGCGCGGCGGCCTCGAATGCGGCGATGGTCATGCGCGATCCGGGGGCGGCGACGCTGAGGCCGGCGACCGGCACGCCGTCCACATCGACCACCGGGGCGGCGAGCACGCGCAGGCCCAGCACCGTCTCCTGGTCGGAAAGCGCGTAGCCGCGCGCGCGCACGGCATCGAGCCGCTCGAGCAGGGTTGGCAAACCGGTCAGCGTGTACTGCGTCAGCGGATCGCGTGGGCGGCGTTCCAGGATGTCGATCTGAGTGGGGCGCGGCAGGCCGCTCAGGATCGCCTGGCCGATCGCGGTGGCATAGACCGGCACGCGGCTGCCGATGCGGACATCGACGCCGAGCCGGGTCAGGCCCGCTTGAATACGTTCGATATAAACGACGTCCGGCCCGTCCAGGACGCCGACCGAGGCGGCCTCGTTCACCTCGCCCACCAGGGTGCGCAGCACGGGGCGGGCGAGCGCGCGCAGGTCGGCCCGCGCGATCGCGTTGAAGCCAAGGGCAAGGCATTTCAGGGTCAGACGAAACCGGCGGGAATCCGGGACTTTCTCGACATAGCCAAGCATCACCAGCGTGTTGAGCAGGCGGAACGCGGTGGCGTTGTCGCTGCCGGTGCGCCGGGCGACCTCGGCCAGGGTGAGTTCGGACGCTTCGGCGGTGAACGCTTCCAGCACGCGGAATCCCTTGGCGAGGGACTGCACGACGTTCTTGTCGGCGGCGGGCGCGTCGGGTTGGGGCATGGGATCCGTTTTAGGGTTCGGAATACGAACTTTAGTTCGCGTTGTCTGGCGGCCGATTAGGCCCGCCTTGATTCCATGTCAAGCGAACAAA
>JAKAZJ010000150.1 GCA_021826565.1 Pseudomonadota bacterium
TTGGGGAACGAGATCACGGCGCCGGCGCGCGGGAACGCGGTGGCCAGTTCGGCATAGACGAAGGACAGCAACAGCACCGCGACGCCGCCGATCACCCAGGCGAGCAACGAGGCCGGTCCCGCGTCCTTGGCCGCGTTCAGCGGCCCGAACAGCCAGCCCGAGCCGATGATCCCGCCGAGGCTGGCGAATAGCAGGCCGATCACGCCGGCATCCCGCTTCACGCCGCCCTTGGAAATGCCAGCCATCGCCGTTTCCCCCATTTTGTGTTCGTTGCGCCGCGGCAGTCCCGCTCAGTCCGGCTCGATCGGCATGACGCCCAGACTGGTCCAGGCGATCGGTGCTCCGCAAGCCTCCGCCGCCTGCGCCGGCGGCAGGGCCGTGTTCCAATGTACCGCCAGAAACCGCCGCGCCGTCACCTCCCGCGCCGCGTCCGAGATCAGCCACAGCAGCGGCGGGACCATCACCTCCGGGCGGATCAGCTTCGCGCGTTCGGTCATTTCGGCTTCGGGGATGATCCGCGTGTCGGTCATGCCGCCGGGCACCAGCACGTTTACGGTCACGCCGGTGCCGGCCAGGTCCTGGGCCATGATCGCGTGGGCGGCCTCGGCCGCCGCCTTGGACGCGCCGTACAGCGCGTAGCCACCGCGAATCATGGTCCCCAGGCTGGTGGTCACGCCGATGATCCGCCCGCGCTTGCGCGCGATCATGTGCGGCGCCACCGCGCGTGCCAGCAGCAACGGCGCGGTCGCGTTGACGGCGACGAAGCGTGCCCATTGCTCGGGCGTGATCTCCCAGAAGCGGATCGGGTTGGTCCGCTGATCGGCCCGGATCGCGCCCTGGCCGACGCCGGCATTGTTGACCAGAACGTCGATCTTGCCGAAGCGGCCGAGGGTTGCCGCGACGATTGCGGCGACGCTGTCAGGCTGGCTCAGATCGGCGGTGATCGGGACGACCGCGCCGGCCGATCCCGCCGCCGTGGCCGCCGCCGTCAGCGTGGCCAGCCAGTCGGCGGCGCGGTCCACCGCCGCGACATCCACCCCCGCGCCCGCCAGCCCCAGCGCGATCGCGCGGCCGATGCCGCTGCCCGCGCCGGTCACGATCGCCACCTGCCGGTCCGCCGCCATGTTTGCCTCCCGTGATGATCGTCAGCCCTGCGCCGCGTTACGGCGGAACGGAGCATCCTTGTCCACCCGCACGTCCCCGGGCAAGCCGAGCACGCGCTCGGCGATGATGTTGCGCAGGATCTCATCGGTGCCGCCGGCGATCCGATGCCCGGGGGCGGCGAGCAGCCCATCCTGGAACAGGGCCGCCATCGGCGCCAGCGCGGGGTCCATGACCGCCGCGCCCTGGCCGAGCAATTCCATCCCGAACGCCGCCATCGCCTGCTGCTTGGATGCGTTCACCACCTTGGCGATGGCGTTCTCCGGCCCCGGGGTCTGGCCGCGCGACAGCGCCGTGAGCGTGCGGAACCGCGTATAGGTCAGGCCGGCGCTGTCCGCCCACCAGCCGGCGATCTTCTGGCGCACGGCTGGGTCCGCGAGCGCCGGGCGGCCGTCCAGTTCCACCATGCGCGCCAGCGCGATCAGGTCGTGGATGTCCGGCCGGCGCGGCTCACCCACCGCCAGGCGTTCATTCATCAGCGTGGTCAGCGCCACTTTCCAGCCTTGCCCGGGCGCGCCCAGGCGCTGGCCGTCGGTCAGGCGCAGATCGGTGAAGAACACCTCGTTGAAATGCGACGCGCCGGACATCTGATGGATCGGCCGGATCTCCACGCCCGGGGCCTTCATGTCGATCCAGAACGCGGTCAGCCCCGCGTGCTTGGGGACCGCGGGGTCGGTGCGCGCCAGCAACAACCCGTAATCGCAGTAATGCGCCCCGGAGGTCCACACTTTCTGCCCGTTCACCACCCATCCGGCGCCGTCGCGTTCCGCGCGCGTGCGCAGCCCCGCCACATCGGACCCGGCGCCGGGTTCCGAGAACAACTGGCACCAGATCTCCTGTCCGCGCAGCGCCGGGCGCACGAAACGTTCCAGTACCGGACGATCCGCATAGGTCATCACGGTCGGGATGCACATGCCGAGGCCGATCAGGAACACGTTGTACGGGACGTCGTATTCCGCTTCCTCCTGCTGCCAGATGATCTGCTGCATCGGCGTGCCGCCGCGTCCGCCCCATTCCGGCGCCCAGGTGATGCCGGCGAAGCCCGCATCCGCCTTGGCCGCCTGCCAGGCGCGCGTGCGGGCCAGCATGGCGGCGTCCACATCGCCGTAGCGCGGCGCGGCGCGGGCGCGGTCCTTGCGGCGGTGATGACGGTCCAGGAAGGCGCGGGCCTCGGCGCGGAATTCGGCTTCCGCCGGCGTATCGTCGAAATCCATGTCCCGTCTCCTTACGCCGCGTTGTCGGTTTCCAGCGCCGCCACGGTGCGTTCGCGCCAGTAGCGCGGCCCGCCGAGCGCGGCGGACAGCAACTGCGCGCGGCGGTAGTAAAGATGGGCATCCGCTTCCCAGGTGAAGCCGATGCCGCCATGGGTCTGGATGTTTTCCTTCGCGGCCAGGAAGAACGCGGTATCGGCCGAGACCTTCGCCGTGGCCGCCGCCAGTGGCAGCGCCGCGCCATCCTGATCCAGCGCCCAGCATGCATACCAGGCGTTGGACCGCGCCAGCTCGATCGCCACGTAAACATCCGCCAGCTTGTGCTTGATCGCCTGGAACGATCCGATCGGCCGGCCGAACGCCTGACGTTCCTTCGCGTACGCAACCGCCGCGTCCAGTGCCGCTTGCGCCCCGCCCAGCGCGGCGAAGGCAGCCGGCACCGCGGCGCGGTCCAGCAGGGACGCGATCGCGTCGAACCCGCGCGCGCCGGGCAGCGTTTCCGCCGGCGCCGCGTCCAGCGCCAGGCGGGCCTGCGGCAATCCGGGGTCCAGCGTGTCCAGCGCGGCCCGGGTCACACCGGGTCCGGCGGGATCGACCAGCGCCAGCGCGATGTCGTCGCCGTCGCGCGCGGCGACCACCAGGATATCGGCGGCCAGCCCGTCGGCGACCGGCCATTTCTCGCCGGTGACGCGGCCCTGGCGCAGCGCGGTGTGGACGGCGCGTGGGGCGGGATCGCCGATCCCCTCGGCCAGCGCGAAGGCGGCGCGGGCTTCGCCGGCGGCGATGCGGGGCAGCCAGGCGGCTTGCTGGGCCGGGGAGCCGGCGCGCGCGATCGCTGCCGCGGCGAGACAGATGCCGGTGACGTAGGGCAGGGGGGTCAGGGCGCGGCCGAGTTCCTCGGCCAGCACGCAGACGGCCTCGGCACCCAGGCCGGCGCCGCCATGGGCTTCCGGCAGTCCGGCGCCGAGCCAGCCGAGACCGGCCAGGTCCCGCCAGAGCGGGGTCAGGGCTGCGGGCGTGGCGGACAGGGCGGCGCGGGCGAGCGCGGGCGGGGAATGGTCGGCGAGGAAGCGCCGCGCCTGGTCGCGCAGCAGGCGGCTGTCTTCGGAGAAGTCGAAATTCATGCGCGGTTCCCCCGGTTGGGGGGAGGCTACGCCGGGGGGGTAGCTTGCGCCAAGGGCTGGTGGGGGGGGAATGTCGCCGGCCCGGCCGTAAAGCGGTTGATCGATCACCCGTTGGCAGGGGCTGAAGTTGGTCGGGAAACGATGGGTGGCGTCCAGCTGGAGAGCACAAAAAGCTGACGTTGCGCCCACCAGATGCTCGGGCAGCTACTACCCCACTCGGCCATACACCGACCGATCACGCGTGCGCGGATGCAGACGTTCAGCGCTGCCTGGCACTGGCGGCTTCGCACCTAACCCGGCTTTTCCGAGTGCTTGGCGTGCGCTCCGTTACCGGCCGTCGTCGAGTTAGAGTGTGTCGGGTACTGAAGAATTATTGATAAAGCATATCTTGACAAGAGCGTCTGTTGGTGATCTTCGCGTCAGATAATACGTTCCGGATATGGAACGTACTGCTGCGGGACTAACGGGCGAAATGCGTCCGCAACACGGTTTGCGGCCGCGGACGCGGGCGAGTGACGGAAATTTCTTGCCGATCGGGGGGGGGTGAGCCATTTCTGCGTCCCAAGGCTTGATCCGCGCTATCAGGAACACGCGGGTCATAGGTTCCGCCTCGGACAGATCATCTGCAAGTGCCTTGACAGCTACGACGCTTTGACGGATAGGCGTCGCGTTGCAGGCAGCTTCGCAAATCGCCAATCTCCCTGATCAACGATCATTGAGAAGCTTTTCGACGTCGTTGGTCTTTATCAAAACAGCGCCTGGCTCTTCGATGGGCCAACTGAGGTATTTGATTCGAAGCATCCTTTCGAAGATCTCACGGCTCTGCCGAAATATCAGAACGTACCCGTCCTTACCGAGACCTCCGGCATTGAAATGATCGTCCAATGCCTCACGGCTTATCGAGCAGCGGACTCTAGAGTCCACCGATTCACCATAGAATGTCACGACGCCACGGTCAAAATCGTATCGCGCCGGCGGTGCCGAAAATTGTAGATTGAGATCTGGTACTATTGAGCGCGTCGCGTCGACGGCCCTAAGCATGCGATCCCGAGCTTCCGCCGGAACAAGGCCGAGAGCCTCACCAAGAAGCTGTCGCCACGTTTTCCCCCTGGCATACGCTTCTTGCCACGCTGCTTTCAGCTCATGCGGACGCTTGCTGATCAATACGTCAAACAAAGCTTCCGCCTGCCGCAGGTCTTTTCCGCGTTTGACGTTCCCTGTCCGTCGCTGACGCGCGACGATCAGCTTGTGAACAGCATATCTCTCCGGAGCGGGGACCAAGACATAAACTCCGGTGCCGTGGAGCAGCACTGCCGGCTCTGGGTTCCGAATCAGGAAGTCCAGAAAACGAAGCGGCTGAGCATCCGTGCCGAGGGCTGGGAGAGCTTCTGGCGCGTCCCTTTCGGCGCCGCGGTTTGGTGTCAGAAAATCTACTCGTATCCCGCTCGCGGCTTCGTACGTCGTTACCCGGCGATCATCGACGACAGACGAAATCGGCCGAAATGACGGGTCCACTTCCCTGAGCACGTCCAACATAACCGGCGTGCTGTCCCCCACCGCGACCGACACTTCCGAGAACTGGGCAATATCGACGTCCCCGGTTTGAAGGGAACTGGCGGGCAACCTCGTCCCAAGCATTGCCGGATATGTGTGGTAGGCGACCGTTCCTACCAGCACGCCTCGTAAGCGGAACACCCCGGCTTTCGCGAGTGCCGCAACGATATCGCCGATCCGCGGCAGGGGACGCGGCAGATGCGCCGACCGCACAAGCGTTGAAACAAGTGCGCTCCGGTCATTCTGATGGCCGCGGGCCTCGCGGTGGTGCGCGATACGCTCCATGAGCTCCGGGGTTTCCGGTCCAGCATAGCGTTGCTTGCGACCGCTTTCAGCTGGGAGCTGGAAATACCAATAGCGCCGGCCGCGAACAGATTTCGAAACAAACACGCCTTCATCCGGGAATGCGTCTTCAAACGCCGCGGAGGCCGCCCGGTCCATCAGGTCCGCGTATGCCGTTTGCAGCACTATCGGGATTTCCGACGCCATCGATCCATCTGTCCACGTTATACGCAATCAGCGGAGAGCGTATAACATTCTCAGGCCCGATGGGTCAACGACGTTATGCGCCTACAGCGACTGGCGTATAACACACAGATCTCGTCCCGCGCGCCGGCCACGGCCCGCTCTTTGGCGGCGCTACACGCAAGCCGCCTTTCGGCCTCCGGCTGGCCCGAGCCACTCCGCAAACGTCGGCATCTCGACATCTCGGGATTGGACGGCGG
>JAKAZJ010000151.1 GCA_021826565.1 Pseudomonadota bacterium
CGCGGCGATCCCGGGGGTGGCGCTGGCGGCGGTGGCGGGCGCGGCCGGGTGGGCGGTGCCGGGCGCCGGCCTCGGCGGCGCGACCGTGCGCGGCGCGGTGGTGGCGATCGTGATCGGCATCGGCTGGCGGCGGCTGGACCAGGGCGGGACGCACGCGGCGGCGGAGGCCCCGCCCCGCTAGCCGCCGCTACCCCTTGAACCCTGCGGCCGGCAGCACGACGGTGACCGGATGCACCACGGGATGCGGCGGAAACAGCCCCAGATAGAAAAACCCCATTGCGCCCAGCAGCAGGCCCAGGGCAACGACGATCAGGAAACCGCGGATCATGGCGCCTCGCTTCCAGGTCCCGGGGCAACAACGCGCTTTGGCCTCCGGCGGGCGCGTTGTGCTAGCCTGCCGCACGATGACGCGCAACACGGACCTGCAAGACGCCACCAGGCTGCCCGAGCTGCTCACCGGTCCCCTGGCCGGGCGCGGCGTGGTGCTGGTCGGGCTGATGGGTGCCGGCAAAACCTCGATCGGCCGGCGCCTGGCCGCGCGGCTCGGCCTGCCGTTCCGCGACGCCGATGTGGAGATCGAGGCCGCCGCCGGCTGCTCCATCCCCGAACTATTCGCCCGCTATGGCGAGGCCGCGTTCCGCGACGGCGAAAAACGCGTGATCCGCCGCCTGCTGGCCGGCGAGCAGATGGTGCTGGCGTTCGGCGGCGGCGCGTTCGTGGACGCCGAGACCCGCGCCGCGGTGCGCGCGGACGCCGTGTCGGTCTGGTTGCGCGCCGAACTGCCGACCCTGGTCCGCCGCGTTTCCGGCCGTGTCGGCCGCCCGCTGCTGACCGGCGGCGATCCGAACGAGATCCTCGCCCGCCTGATGGGCATCCGCCACCAGTTTTATGCCGAGGCCGATGTGATCGTCGATTGCAACGACGAAACCCCCGAATCCACCACCAGCAAAGTGCTGGACGCGCTGGCCGCGTACCGCCCGCCACGGCGGCTTTCGGTGGCGCTGTCGTCCGGCGGCTACGACGTGCTGGTGGGCGAGGGCCTGCTGCGGCGCGCCGGCGCGCTTCTGGCGCCGGTGCTGCCGCAGAAGCGCGCAGTGGTCGTCACCGATGACACCGTGGCGCCCCTGCACCTGCCCGCGCTGCTGGCCGGGCTGGCGGAGACGGGGATAGAAGCGCGCCACATCACCGTGCCCGCCGGCGAAGCCTCGAAAAGCATCGAGACCTATGCCGGCATCGTCGATCGCCTGCTGGAAGAACGGGTGGAGCGCCGCACCAGCGTGATCGCGCTGGGCGGCGGCGTGGTCGGCGACCTGGCCGGATTCGCCGCCGCGACGACGCTGCGCGGCCTGCCATTCGTGCAGATCCCCACCACCTTGCTGTCGCAGGTGGATAGTTCCGTGGGCGGCAAGACCGGGGTGAACACCGCGCGCGGCAAGAATCTGGTGGGCGCCTTCTACCAGCCGCGCATCGTGCTGGCCGATACCACCACCCTGGCCACCCTGCCCTTGCGCGAACTGCGCGCCGGCTACGCCGAGACGGTCAAGGCCGGCCTGATCGGCGATCCCGGCTTCTTCGCCTGGTGCGAAGCGCGCGGCGCGGCGGTGATCGCCGGCGACCCCGACGCCCAGGCCGAAGCGATCCTGCGCGCCTGCGCCTTCAAGGCCGCCGTGGTCGGCGCCGACGAACGCGAGGAACAGCCGAATGACGGCCGCGCGCTGCTCAATCTCGGGCACACATTCGGGCACGCGCTGGAAGCGGAATACGGCTATTCCGGCGGCATCCTGCACGGGGAGGCGGTGGCGATCGGCATCGGCCTGGCGTTCCGCCTGTCCGCCCGCCTGGGAATCTGCGATCCGGCGGACGGCGCCCGGGTGGCCGCGCATTTCGAAGCCGTGGGGCTGACCGCCGAGCTGGCGCAGCTCAATCGCCGCTTCTCCGCCGCCGGGCTGATCGCGCATATGCAGCGCGACAAGAAGATGCGCGACGGCACGCTGACCTTCGTGCTGACCCGCGGCATCGGCCAGGCCTTCACCGCGCGCGACGTGCCGCCGGGGGAGGTGACGGCGGTGCTGCGTGAGGCAGGAGCCGCGGCGTGAATCCCGACGTGCTGTTCCAGGCGACGATCGTGCCGCATCGCAGCCTGTCGCGGCGCGGTGCGTTATCGGTCGTCGGCCTGTTCGCGCTGGCGGGCGGGGCCGGCGCGCTGCGCTTCGCCATCCTGGGGCTGTGGCCGATCCTGATGTTCATGGCGCTGGAGGTGGCGCTGGCGGCGGTGCTGGTGGCGCTGCATATCCGCGCCGGCCGCGCCGCCGAGATCCTGACCCTGGAACCCGGCTGCCTGCGCGTGCTGCGCCGCGACCCGCGCGGGCGCCGCACCGAGCGCCGCCTGCCGACCGCCTGGCTGAATCCGCTATTGGAAGAATCGCCGGGCCGCGTCCCGCGCCTGATCCTGCGCGCCCACGGCGTGCGCGAGGAAGTGGGCAAGGTGCTGGGCGAAGCCGAGAAGCGCGACCTGGCCGCCGCGCTGGCCCGCGCGCTGCGACACCTGCGTGAGCCGCGCTTCGATAACCCGCAGCTGCGCGAGGAATGATCGCCGGCCTGATCCTGGCCGGCGGCGCCGGGCGGCGGCTGGGCGGGACCGACAAGCCGCTGCTGGCGCTGGGGCGGGATACGATCCTGGACCGCGTGCTGGCGCGGCTGCGCGCCGAGCCGGTGGCGGCGATCGCGCTCAGCGCCAACGGCGATCCGGCCCGGTTCGCGCGGTTCGGTCTGACGGTGCTGGCCGACGGGATCGCCGCGGCCGGGCCGCTGGCGGGCGTGCTGGCGGGGTTGGACTGGGCCGCCGCGTTGGGGGCGACGGCGCTGTTGAGCGTGCCGGGCGACGCGCCGTTCCTGCCCGCCGGTTTGCTGGCCGCGCTCTTACCCGCGCCCGCCTGTGCCGTCGCGGACGGACGCTTGCAGCCGCTGGTGGCGCTGTGGCCGGTGGCCGCGCGCGCGGCGTTGCGGGACTGGCTGAGCTCGGGTCAGTCCCGCAAGGTGGGCGCCTTCGCCGCGACGCTTGGGATGCGCGCGGTGGACTTCCCGGAGGCCGCCGCGGACGGGTTCGCCAATATCAACACGCCGGAGGAGCTGGCGGCGGCACGGGCACGGCCGACCGTCGGCTAATCCGCCCCGCGCCGCGCCTCGGTCTGCGCCGCCGCCGGGGCGTAGCCCGGGGCGACATGGACATCGATCGCCGCGACGCCGCCGGCCGCGACATGGGCGATCGCCGCAGCCAGGGCCGCGGCCAGAGCGGCGCCATCGGCGACCGGCCCCAGGCCCAGCGCGCCCTGGGCGCGGGCCATCGCCGCCAGATCGACCTCGGGCCCGGTCAGGCGCTGGCCGATCCATTTATTCTCCACCGGGCGATTGCGCATCCGCGCGACCCGTTCCTGATGCAGCTCGTCGTTGTAATAGGACCGGTTGTTGGCGATCACGACCAGCAGCGGGATCGCGTAATGCGCCGCGGTCCACAGCGCGGTGACCCCCATCAGATAGTCGCCGTCGCCCAGCACCGCGACCGCCAGCCGCCCCGAGCCGAGCAGCGCCAGCGCGGCACCCACCGCGATCCCTGGCCCGGCGCCGATCCCCGCGCCGCCGTCACCGCCGAGGTAATCGAGCGGATGGCGGAACGGCCAATCGGCGCCGTTCCAGCCCAACGGCAAATGCAGCAGGGAAACGTCCCGTCCCGCCGTCGCCGCGCGCAGCCCCTGCGCGAGGCCGCTCACGCTCAGCGTACCCCCCACCGGCGCGACCGGCGGCAAGGCGGTGGCGGCGAACCGCGCCGGGGTGATGTCCAGCGCCGCCAGCAGTGCCGGCAGCACCGCGTCGGGCGGCGCCGGCAGATGCAGATCGACAAGGGGGAAGCCCTGGTGGTCCATGCTCCAGCCGTTATGCAAGCCGTGATCGGGCGAAATCTGGATCACCCGCGCCGCCGCCGGCACCGGCGCCCCGGCCAGCGCGCCGGCCAGTGCGACCCAATCCAGGCTGAGCACCAGATCCGCCTCCCGCAGCGCCTCCAGCAATTCCGGGCCGGGGAAGGTGGCCGGCGCGCCCAGATGCAGCGGGTGATCGGTCGGGAAACTCGCGCCGCATTTGATATCGGTCGCGACCCGCGCGCCGAGCGCTTCCGCCAGCGCCACGCGCGCAGCCCAGGCGGCGGGATCGCGACCGTTGCGCCCGATCAGGATCACCGGGCGGCGCGCGGCGCGCAGCATCCGCGCGCACGCGGCGATCGCCTCGGGCGCAGCATGCGGGGCGGCGGCGGGAAGAAACCGCGCCGGATCGGGCGCGGATACGGGTTCGTCCAGCGCGGCTTCCTGCAACGCCGCATCCAGCGTGACGAAGACCGGCGCGCAAGGCGGCGTGGCGGTGAGCCAGGCGGCGCGCAGCAGCGCCTCCTGCGCGGCGGGTACCGAGGCGGGCTGCGCGTCCCATTTCACGAAGCCGCGGACCAGCGCGTTCTGGTCCTGCGCGGTGTGGATCCAGTCGATCCACGGGCGTCGCCGCGCCGCGTCCACCGGTCCGGTCGCGCCGATGATCAGCATCGGCACGCGATCGCACCAGGCGTTGAAGATCGCCATCGAACCATGCAGCAGGCCGACATTGGAATGCAGCGCCACGGCCAGCGGCCGGCCCGTCACCTTGGCCCAGCCCTGCGCCAGGCTGACCGCGGTTTCCTCATGCAGGCATAACAGCATCTGCGGGCGCTGATTGCCGAGATGGTTGACCAGACTGTCATGCAGACCGCGGAAACTGGCCCCCGGGGTCAGCGCGATGAACGGCAATGCTAACGCGCGCAGCGTCTCCGCGATTGCATCGCTGCCGTAACGGGCGGGGCCGGCGGGGGCCGGCGGCGGGATCTCGGGCGTGACGGGGGTCGCGGTCATGGCTGCGTGCTTCCCCCGTCCGCCATCCGGTTAGCGCAACGGCGAGAACGCGGCTGGTACGACCAGCATGTTCTCTTGTTTCACCACGGCACCTTGGGGCGAGCCCGGCGGCCAGACGCCCTTGGCGACCGCCTCGGCGCGGATGCGCTGGCGTTCGGCGGCGTCCTTGTAGGCCCAGATATGGGTCCATTTGTTCAGACCGCCCAGCTCCGAATGCCAGGCGCCGACCAGCGGCGACAATGCGACGCGGCCGGCGATCTTCTCTGACCAGCGCTGGATCATTCCGGGCATCTGGCCGGCCGCCATGGTGTAGGTGCGGATCTCGTAGATCGCCCCCAGCGCGCGCGGCTCCAGCGGCGGGGAGAACGGCGCCGGCAGGTAGATCTCGCTGGTCATCGCGGCGATGTAGTCGGAAATCGGCGGCGGCCAGCCGGGCAGCTTGGCGGCCTCGGCGCGGATGCGGGTGCGTTCCGCGAGATCCTGGTAGGTCCAGACATGGATCACGCGGTTCAGCGGGCCGACTTCGGTATGCCAGAACGCGGCAAGCGGGGACAGCGCGGCGCGCGCGGGCAGGGCGGCGGCGAAGCGTTCCTCGACCGCGGGAATGCTTCCGGGGCGAAGGTCATAGCTTCGCATTTCGATGATCATGGGTTCCTCCCGATGGGGTTGGGGGGACGGTAGGCGGTCTGACGTCCGGGTCAAGAGCGCATCGCGCGGAGCGCGGGGCTGACGTGGCGCGCTGCGCGCGGGGGGGGCATACCTGCCGTGACCGTTCCGCGACCAAGGACCCGCATGATGATCGATCGCCCGCTCGACTGCCTCGCCACGCCCGACGCCCCTGCC
>JAKAZJ010000152.1 GCA_021826565.1 Pseudomonadota bacterium
ATCATTCCCGCCGGCGTGCCGGCGCCATGCACCCACCCCATGAAACGCGGATGGAGGTTGCCGGTGGCGTAGGGGCGGATCAGGCGGTCGAACTGATCGAGGACGGCATCGATCCCCTCGCCCGCGTCAGCCAGGGGCGCGCGCAACGCGGCGCGGACCGGGGCCGGGGTGGGACGCCAGACGGGTTGGTCGCGCAGGGTGGCCAGGTGGTCCAACATCAAGTCCAGGGCGCGATGGGCCGAGCGGCGGAATTTTGTCCAATCAACCGGATCGAGATCGGGGGGATCGAGATCAAACGGCGCGGCCTCGGGCCAGGGTTGGGACAGCGCGTGGGCGTGTTGATCGGGCATGGACAGGATATACGGTGGCCGAGACGATGGCGTGCATGAAGTTTATGAAAATTGGGTTGCCGGGGATCGCCCGGCGTCCCCCCGCCCGCGCCTGACACCCGCCATTGAACCCGCCCGCAGGAGCCGCCCATGTTCACCACCCGCCCCGAACTCTCCGGCACTTTCGGCATGGTCGCCACCACGCACTGGATCGCCAGCGCCGTCGGCCAGTCCGTCCTGGAACGCGGCGGCAACGCGGCCGACGCCGCCGTCGCCGCGGCCTTCACCCTGCATCTCGCCGAGCCGCATCTGAACGGTCCCGGCGGCGATGCGCCGATCCTGCTTCATGACGCGCGGGCCGGTACCCAGCACGTGATCTGCGGCCAGGGGACGGCCCCGGCGGCGGCATCGATTGCCCATTTCGAGTCCCTCGGCCTCGACCTGATCCCCGCCACCGGGCTGCTTCCCGCCGTGGTCCCCGGCGCGTTCGATGCCTGGATGCGCCTGCTGCGCGACTGGGGAACCTGGGAACCGGTGGAGGTGCTGGCCTATGCCATCGGCTACGCCGAGCACGGCATCCCGATCGTGCCCCGCATCAGCGCCACGATCGAAGGCGTGCGCCCGCTGTTCGAGGAAGAATGGCCCACCTCGGCCGCCGTTTTCCTCCCCGACGGCAAGGTCCCCGCGCCGGGCAGCCTGTTTGCCCGCCCCGCACTGGCCGCCACCTGGCGCCGGGTGCTGGCCGAAGCCATCGGCGCGACCCGCGAAACCCGCATCGACGCCGCACGGCGCTGCTTCTACCAAGGCTACGTCGCCGAGGCGGTGGATCGCTTCTGCCGCGACACCGAGGTCCTGGATGTCACCGGGCGCCGTCATCGCGGCCTGCTGACCGGGGCCGACATGGCGGGCTGGGAAGCCGGAATCGAGGCCCCGCTGAGCTACGACTACCACGGCCACTCGGTGCTGAAATGCGGCGTCTGGAGCCAGGGGCCGGTGCTGCTGCAACAGCTTGCCCTGCTGCGCGGCTTCGATATCGGCGCGATGGACCCCACCGGAGCCGATTTCGTCCATACCGTCGTGGAATGCGCCAAGCTCGCCTATGCCGACCGCGAGGGCTGGTATGGCGAGCCGCGCTTCACCGACGTGCCGATCGCGACCCTGCTGTCGGACAGCTATAACGACGCGCGCCGCCGGCAAGTCGGCACTACGGCATCCATGACCTTGCAGCCCGGCACGGTGAACGGCCGCACGCCCGTCCACGACTTCGCCGCCGCCGCCGCGCGCACCGAACGCCTGACGCGCGCCCCCGGTGCCGGCGAGCCCACCGTCGCGCGGCTTGGGGTGATCGGGGCTGATACCTGCCATATCGATGTGATCGATCGGTGGGGGAACATGGTCAGCGCGACGCCGTCCGGCGGCTGGCTGCAATCGTCGCCGGTGATCCCGGAGCTCGGGTTCCCGCTGGGCACGCGGGGGCAGATGTTCTGGCTGCAACCGGGGCTGGCGGCCAGCCTGCATCCCGGGGCACGGCCCCGCACCACTTTGTCGCCCAGCATGGCGCTGCGCGACGGGCGGGCGTGGATGTCCTTCGGCACTCCTGGCGGCGATCAGCAGGACCAGTGGCAGACGATCTTCTTCCTGCGGATGGTGCATCACAACTGCAACATCCAGGAGGCGATCGACCTGCCTTCGTTCCATTCCGAACATTTCACCTCCAGCTTCTGGCCGCGCGCCGCGCGCCCGGGCAAGCTGGTGATCGAGGGACGGTTCGACGACGCGGTGCTGGCTGCGTTACGCGCCCGCGGGCACCTGGCGGAAAAGGGCGAGGACTGGTCGGAAGGCCGCCTGTCGGCGACGCGGATCGAGGCCGGGCAGCTTCGCGCCGGGGCTAATCCGCGCGGGATGCAGGGCTACGCAGTGGGCCGCTGATGCGCCACCTGGTCCAGCCCGGGCCGGCACCGGCGGAACGGACTCTCAGCGTCGCGGTGGGCGGCGTGATGAAGGGCTACGAACTCACCGCCGGCGCAGACCTGATCACCGCGCTGACGGCCCCGTTGATCGCGGCGGGCATGCGCGCCGGAGCGATTGCTTTCGGCCCCGCTGCGCTGCGCCCCTTCCGCTACGTCTTGCCGGGCCCGCCGCGCGATTCCGCTCATGTCGCTTGGTTCTCCGATCCGCATGAGCCTGCCGGCGACCCCGCTCGTCCCACCATGGTGGACTACGCCAACGCCACCTTCGGCTGGCGCGACGGCAAGCCCTTCGTGCATTGCCATGGCGTCTGGACCGAACCCGACGGCACGCGCCGCGGCGGGCATATGCTGCCGGAGGAGACGTTCCTGGCTGGCCCCGCCCGCGCGCGGGCCTGGGCCACGCGCGCGGCGACGATCACGGTAGCCCCCGATCCGGAGACGAATTTCCCGCTGTTTCAACCGGTGGCGGAAGGCCCGGCATCCGGCGACGGGCTGCGGCTGATCCTGGCGCGACTGCGGCCGAACCAGGATCTGGGGATGGCGCTGGTCGCACTATGCGCCCGGCACGAATTGCGCGCAGCCACGCTCCGCGGCAGCCTGGGTAGTCTGATCGGGGCGCGTTTCGCCGACGGGCGGACGGTGGACGATCCGGCCACCGAGGTCCTGGTGCGGTCGGGCCGGATCGCCCCGGGGCCGGACGGCGCTTTGACGGCGGCACTGGACCTGGCCGTGGTCGATGGCGCCGGCCGCGTCACCGAGGGCGCGCTGGCGCCGGACGAAAACCCGATCTGCATCACCTTCGAGGCGCTGCTGGAAGCGGACTGACCGGACCAGATCGGCGCCGGAGCGAACGTTCCTTGTCAGATCATGGACAGAACGGTATGGTTGGGATTGTTCCGGAATGTTGGTCTCTGGGGAGGATCCACGCCATGTCCGACACCGACCATATCGACTACTATCATTGGCTGCTATCCGATTGGGCCTATCTCGGCGGCGTCCGCTTCACCCAAATGGCGGCCCGCCACGGTCTGCGGATCAACCACATCCCGATGCGCCTGCCGGACGTCTATGCCGCGAGCGGCGGCGTACTGCTCGGTGAGCGGTCCTGGCAGCGTCAGGCGTACCGGATTGCCGAACTGAAGCGCTGGAGCACGCGACTCGGTATCCAGGTCAATATCGAGCCACGCTATTTCCCGGGCGACATCGATCTCGCTTCGTGCATGGAGATCGCCGCTCAGCGCCGCGGTTGGCCGGTGGCGGATTTCGTCAACGCGGTGATGGCCGCGATCTGGGCCGAGGACGCAAATCCGGCCGATCCCGGGACGCTGGTCGCGCTGGCCACGCAGCACGGATTGGACGCGGCGACCTTGCTGGCCGACGCCGCCACCGAAGCGGTGCGGGCCGAATACCGCGGCAACACCACGCGCGCCCTGACCGCCGGCGTATTCGGCTCCCCGTTTTACGTGTTCGCAGGCGAGATTTTCTGGGGGCAAGACCGTCTGGATATGCTGGAAGAGACGATCATCAGCGTCCGCGCGATCGACCCTGGTCGCCGTCCTGACGGGTAAAACCCCGCTCTTATCGCGCTTGTGCGCTCGCTTCCGACCGCGTCGCACCCACCCGCGCCGCGAGCGAAGCCGCCATGAACGGGTCCAAAGCTCCATCCAGCACCGCGTCCGGGTTGCCCGTCTCCACGCCGGTCCGCAGGTCCTTCACCATCTGATACGGCGCCAGAACGTAGCTGCGGATCTGATGCCCCCAGCCGATCTCGGTCTTGGCGTTCTCCACCGCCGTCGCCACTGCCTCGCGCCGCTGCAATTCCTGCTCGTACAGGCGCGCCTTCAGCATCTCCATTGCGATCGCGCGATTCCGGTGCTGGCTGCGGTCGGTCTGGCAGGCGACGACGATCCCGCTGGGGACATGCGTGATACGGATCGCGCTTTCGGTCTTGTTCACGTGCTGCCCGCCGGCCCCCGACGACCGGTAGGTATCCACCTTCAGATCGGCGTCGCGGATTTCGATATCGATCGTGTCGTCCACGACCGGGTACACCCAGACGCTGGCGAAACTGGTCTGGCGGCGGGCGTTGGCGTCGAACGGGCTGATGCGAACCAGCCGGTGCACCCCAGCCTCGGTTTTCAGCCAACCATAAGCATTCGGACCCGTGACCTGCAAGGTCACCGATTTCAGGCCGGCCTGTTCGCCTTCGCTTGCTTCCAGAAGCTGGGATTTGTAGCCATGCGCCTCGGCCCAGCGCATGTACATGCGCAGCAGCATCTCGGCCCAGTCCTGCGCCTCGGTGCCGCCGGCGCCGGCGTTGATTTCTACATAGCAATCATTGCCGTCGGCTTCGCCCGAAAGCAGGCTTTCGATCTCGCGCCGCTTCGCTTCGGCGGCGAGCGCGCGCAAGGACGCCAGGCCCTCCGCGACCAGGGCGACGTCGTTGTCGGCCTCGGCCAGGCCGATCAATTCCACCGCGTCGCCGACATCGGCTTCCAGCCGGCGCACGCCGTCCATCCGCCCGGCCAACAGATTGCGCTCGCGCATCAGCTTCTGGGCGCGCGCGGCATCGTTCCACAGCGCGGGGTCCTCGGCGCCGGCGTTCAGCTCCG
Source organism: Pseudomonadota bacterium (assembly GCA_021826565.1). Next base: position 4,912 of record JAKAZJ010000152.1, read on the forward strand.
CCAGGCGCGCTTCGGCGACATCCCAGTCAAAGATGCCTCCTCAGCAGTGCGACCGACTGCCTGATCTGTTCGTGAAGCGCATCGGATTCGGCGGACATCGGCGGAGATCCCTGTTGCGGCGCGGGCTAATACAGCCCGCCAAGCGAACTGTCCACGCCCGGCGAGCCGGTCGCGGCCGGCGCGCCGGGGGTCGAAGACCCGGCCGCGACTGCGGTGCCGCTTCCTCCCGCGCCGGGTGGCACGGTGTTGGCGCCCGGTACCTGCCTCGACTTGAAGGCGTCGGTGCGCACCCCTTCGCCACTATCCCATTGCGCCAGGGTCAGGCCCGGCGGAACCGCGAAATGCAGTGCCGGCCGACCCTTCAGGGCAGCGGCCATGAACTGGTGCCAGATCGGCGCCGCCACCGCCGCGCCTTGCTGGCCCTGACCAAGGGTGCGCGGTTGGTCGTACCCAACCCAGACCACCGTCACCAACTGCGGGGTGAAACCCGAGAACCAGGCGTCCTGGAAATTCTCGGTGGTCCCGGTCTTGCCCGCGATCGGACGGTTCAGCCCGGCCCCGGCGGCCACGCCGGTGCCGTGCCGGACCACGCCTTCCATCATCTTCACCACCTGATAGGTGCTACGCGCCCCGGCGATGCGGCTGCGGCGGTCGGTCAGCTGCGGCGGCACGGCGGGCGAATCGCACCGGCAGCCAAGACCGGACGAACGCCACACCACGTGCCCCTCCGGGTCTTGCACGCTGTCGATCAGATGCGGGTGCACGCGCACCCCGCCCTCGGCCAGGCTGGCATAGGCGCCGGCCTCACGCAGCACGGTGGTATCCACCGCTCCCAGCGCGGC
>JAKAZJ010000153.1 GCA_021826565.1 Pseudomonadota bacterium
GGCCAGATCCAGCACCGCCGCCCCGTCCCAGCCGGTGAACACGTCATCCAGCGCCACCTCCCCCACCGCGCGTCCGGCCGCGTGGTCCCAGGATTCCGGGACCGGGCCATGCGCCACCGGCAGCCGCGCCGCGTCGGCGCGCCAGGCGCCCGCGGCGGTAAAGCGCAGCCGCGCGCCCGGCCGGCGCGGGAAATACGGATGCAGCCCCAGCCCCGCCGGCGCCGGGCCGGAGTGATCGTTGACCAGGCGCAGCCCGATCGTCAGCGACCGCGGCGTCAGGCGCAGCGACATCGTGGCGGTGAACGGGAACGGCCACAGCGCCAGATCGGCCGGCGTGAGGGGGTGGACCAGCCGCAGCCGCGCCTCGGCGGGGCCGAGCTCGGTCACGTCCCAGCGCCGCACCCAGCCCAGGCCATGGATCGGGGTCGGGAATCCGCGATCGGCGCGGGCCAGACGATACGCCGTGCCTTGGAAGCGGAATCCGCCGCCGGCGATGCGGTTGGAAAACGGCACCAGCGGAAACGCGCCCATCCCCCGCACCTGGCCGGCCAGCACCGCGGCGGGGTCGGCCACGCGCAGGACCGGCACGGAGCCGATCCGCCAGCCCAGGATCGCGCCGCCCTCCGGCGCCAGCACCACGGCGGCGTCTGCGGCCGACAGCGCCGGCATGTCAGCCGATCTTGCCGCCGATCTTGCCGCCGGTCCTGTCCCCGGCGGTGCCCCCTGGGCGGGCCGACAGCGCCCCCAGGGTCAACGCGCCCATGGCCAGCGCGCCCAGGCTTACGCCCAGCCAGGCAGCGACAAACCAGGGGGGTTCGGGGCGCTTCGGTCCGGTCACGGTCTTGCCGCGTGGCGTCATGGGCGGTTTCCTCCTGCGCGCAGACCAGCACGCGCCCGGGCGATCGGCAAGCCAGCCCGGCGCCCAACGCGGCGCCCAGCCCGGCGCAACCCACGCCGGTGCCGGCGTGCCTGGCAAACCGGGATGCGCGCGCGTTGACAGCGCCGGCGCGGGGCCTATAACCCGCGCTCCCGACCCGGGCGCGATGCGTTTCGGGTCCCGTGTGCTTGGCAGGAACTTGACGATGTTCGCAGTGATCCGCACCGGCGGAAAACAGTATCGCGTCACACCCAACGCGGTGCTGAAGGTCGAGAAGCTGGAGGCCGAACCCGGCGCCACCGTGACCTTCACCGATGTGCTGGCGGTGGGCGGCGACGGCCACCTGACGCTCGGCGCCCCCACCGTGGCCGGCGCTTCGGTCACCGCGACCGTGATCGCGCAGGACCGGCTGGACAAGGTCATCATCTTCAAGAAGCGCCGCCGGCAGAACAGCCGCCGCCGCAACGGGCATCGCCAGCATGTGACGGTGCTCCGGGTCGCCGAAATCGGCGCGGGATCTAACCCCGAAATCGGCGCGGGATCTAACTCCGATATCGGCGCGGGAGCGAACTGAAATGGCACATAAGAAAGCGGGCGGCTCGTCGCGCAACGGCCGCGACACCGAAGGCCGCCGCCTCGGGCTGAAGAAGTCCGGTGGCCAGGCGGTGATCGCCGGCAACATCATCATCCGCCAGCGCGGCACCAGCTGGAAGCCCGGCGCGAATGTGGGCCTGGGCCGCGATCACACCATCTTCGCCCTGATCGACGGCACGGTGGAGTTCCGCCGCCGCGCCGAAGGCCGGGTGCATGTCTCCGTCGTTCCCGCCCCGCAGGCCGCCGCCGCCGAGTAGCGTCCGCGCCGCCACGGCCATGCTTCGGACGCCACGCTTCAGACGGGGGTCGGCACCAGCCGGCCCCCGTTTGCATTTGGACCCCAGCCATGAAGTTCCTCGACCAGGCCAAGATCCATCTCCGCTCCGGCGACGGCGGCAACGGCGTGATCGCGTTCCGGCGCGAGAAATACATCGAATTCGGCGGCCCCGACGGCGGCACCGGCGGCAAGGGTGGGGATATCCTGTTCGAGGCGGTGGAGAATCTGAACACCCTGATCGACTTCCGCTACACCCAGCATTTCCGCGCCCGTAAAGGCGGCAACGGCGCCGGATCGGACCGCACCGGCGCCGGGGCGCCGGACGTGGTGATCAAAGTCCCGGTCGGCACCGAAATCCTGGACGAGGACCGGGAGACGGTGCTGGCCGACCTCACCCGCCCGGGCGAGCGCATCCTGCTGCTGCCCGGCGGCGATGGCGGCTTCGGCAACACGCATTACAAATCCTCGACCAACCGCGCGCCGCGCAAGGCGGATAAGGGCTGGCCGGGGCAGGAACGCTCGGTCTGGCTGCGGCTGAAGCTGATCGCCGATGCCGGGCTGGTCGGGCTGCCGAACGCGGGGAAATCCACCTTCCTCGCGCATGTCTCCGCGGCGCGGCCGAAGATCGCCGATTACCCGTTCACCACCCTGCATCCGCAGTTGGGCGTGGTGCGCCTGTCCGACACCGAGGAATTCGTGCTGGCCGACATCCCCGGCCTGATCGAGGGCGCGCATGAGGGCGCCGGGCTGGGCGACCGCTTCCTGGGCCATGTCGAACGCTGCGCGGTCCTGATCCATCTGATCGACGGCGCCGCCGGGGACGTGGTGCGCGCCTGGCGCACGGTGCGCGGCGAACTGGCAGCCTATGGCGGGGGTTTGGCGGACAAGCCGGAAATCCTGGTGCTCAACAAATCGGATGCGATGACCGCGCGCGAGGCCGCCGCCCGCCGCGCCGCCCTGGCCCGCGCCGCCGGGCAGCCGGTGGTGCTGGTCTCCGCCGTCTCCGGCGACGGGCTGACCCAGTTGCTGCGCAGCGTCCAGGGCATGATCGTCGAGGCACGCCGGGCGCGCGCGGCATGACCACCCCCCACCTGGCCGCGCCCCGTTTGGCCGACGCGCGGCGGCTGGTGGTGAAGATCGGCAGCGCGCTGCTGGTGGACCCGGCCCTTGCCGCCCCGCGCGAGACGTGGCTGGCCGGCGTGGCCGCCGATATCGCCGCACTGCGGCACCGGGGCACCGAGGTGATCGTGGTGTCTTCGGGCGCAATCGCGCTCGCCCGCCGCGCGCTGCACCTGACCCGGCCGCGGCTGCGGCTGGAGGAGAAGCAGGCCGCCGCCGCGGTGGGCCAGATCCGGCTGGCGCAGGCCTGGGCCGGCGCGCTGTCGGCGCAGGGCCTGATCGCGGCGCAATTGCTGCTGACCCTGGAGGATACCGAGGATCGCCGCCGCTACCTGAACGCGCGCGCGACGTTGCAGACCCTGCTGGCGCTGGGCGCGATCCCGGTCATCAACGAGAACGACACCGTCGCCACCGCGGAAATCCGCTTCGGCGACAATGACCGCCTGGCCGCGCGCGTCGCCGAAATGACCGAGGCCGATCAGTTGGTCCTGCTGTCGGACATCGACGGCCTGTATGCCGCCGACCCGCGACGCGATCCGACGGCCCGCCATATCCCGCTGGTCGCGACCCTGACCCCGGAGATCGAGGCGATGGGCGGGGAGCCGCCGCCCGGTTATTCCTCGGGCGGGATGCGCACCAAGCTGGCGGCGGCGCGGATCGCCACCCAAGCCGGCTGCGCCATGGCGATCGCCCAAGGTCATGCCCAAGGTCATGCCGTGGACCGGCCGCTGGCGGCGCTGGAGGCCGGCGCCCGCTGCACCTGGTTCCTGCCCGCGCCCGAGGGCCGGTCGGCGCGCAAGCGCTGGATCGCCGGCGCGCTGGCGCCGATGGGCGTGCTGACGGTCGATGCCGGCGCGGCGCGCGCGCTGGCCGCCGGCGGGTCCCTGCTGCCGGCCGGCGTGCGCGCGGTGGAGGGCGCGTTCGAGCGCGGCGATCCGGTGCTGGTACGAGGCCCGGACGGCGCCGCGCTGGCGCAGGGGCTGGCGGCCTATGCCAGCGCGGATGCGGCGCGCATCGCCGGGCACCGGTCCGACGCGATCGAAACAATCCTCGGCTGGCGCGGCCGTGACGAGATCATCCACCGCGACGACCTGGTGCTGGCGGGCGTCTGATCCGGTCAGGCCGGCGGCGCCAGCAGCAGCCGATTCGCGGCCTCCAGCGCCGGGAACATCTCCGCCCAGGCGCGCGCGAACGCCGCCGCGCTCACCCCGCGCGCCGCCAAGCTTGCCGCGATCTCCGCCACGCTGCGCTGGCCATCCGCCAGCGCCAGGATCGACGGCGCCAGGCCGGGCAGCCCCACGCGCACCCGCAGCCCGTCCATCACCAGGGTCATGCCGCCGTCGGGTTGCAGGAAGCGATGCAGTTCCGGCCCCGGCGCCTCCCGCCCCACCGGCACGGCGTCCGGCGCCAGCGGGTCGGCGCGGATGGCAGGTTCGTCGCTGCGGCGGCAATACAGCACGTGCATCGCCATGTTGCCGGCCAGGGCCTCGGCCAGGGCGGCGCGCGCCAGCGGATCCAGCGCCGCGGCGCGCGCGCGCAGCTTCGGGTCGGGCAACAAGGGGACGGGGTCGTAGCGCAGCGGCTCCATCCAGGCGGTGACGGACAGGCCGGCCTCGGCCAGCAGCTCCGCCAGGGCGGGGACGCTGTAGGCGCGGTCGCGCGGGTTCAGCAGCAGGTCGTAAACGCCGGCGTCGCCGCCGGTGATATGGTCCTGGAAATTGCGGTTGAAGCGGAACCAGTTGGTTTCCGGGAGCTGCCGCAGCAGCCGCCGCGCTGTTTCGATCCGAGTTGGCCCGGCCTCATCCGGCGGGGCCAGCAGGCGCAGCGCGTCCTGGACCATATAGACCCCGGTGCGGCCATGCGGCGCATAGACCATCAGCCCGATCCCGCCCCCCGGCGCCAGGACCGAGATCAGCGCACGCAGCCCCGCCGCCGGGTCCGGCAGATGGTGCAGGACGCCGCAGCAATCGATGTAGTCGAACGGCCCGAGGCCGGACCCGGGCAGATCCAGCAGCGAACGCTGCTCCCAGACGATATTGCTCAGGCCCCGGACCGCAGCCCGTTCGCGCGCGATGCGCAGCGCCGCGCTGGAACGATCGAGCCAGGTCACCGAGCCAGGCCGCAAGGCGCGGGCCAGTTGCTGCGCCAGCATGATCGTCCCGTCCCCGGTGCCGCCGCCGGCGAACAGCGCGCGCAGCGGGCGTGACGCCGGGCGGGTGGCGCCGAACACGAAATGGTCGAGTTCGCGCAGATGCCCGGGGCTGCCGACGATCAGCCGCTTGGCTTCCTCGCGCGGGTCGCGCTTCGGGTACGGATAGGCCTCGTACTGGGCGGCGAGGCGGGTGTCGGTTGCGTCGGTCATGGAGGGGGGCATAGACCGTCCGCCATGCAGGACACCAGCGGGCGGGGCTATTTCGGGATCGGCGTGGAGGGGGTGTCGAAAGCCGCCAATGTCGGCGCGCTGCTGCGCACCGCGCATGCGTTCGGGGCTGCGTTCTGCTTCACGGTCGGCGCGGGCTGGGATGCGCGGGAGGCACGGCGGGCGGACACGGCGGACACGCCGGCGCATGTGCCGCTGTGGCGGTTCGAGTCGCTGGCGACGATGACGCTGCCCGCCGGATGCGCGCTGGTGGGGGTGGAGCTGCTGGATGACGCGCCCGACCTGCCGTCGTTCCGCCACCCGTTATCCGCCGCCTATGTGCTGGGGCCGGAGCGGTCCGGGCTGTCGCCGGCGCTGCTGGCCCGGTGCCGGCATGTCGTGCGGATCCCGACGCGGTTTTCGTTGAACCTCGCGGTGGCTGGGGCGTTGGTGCTGTACGACCGGCTGATCCAGCATGGGCGGTTCGCGGACCGGCCGGTGCGCGCCGG
>JAKAZJ010000154.1 GCA_021826565.1 Pseudomonadota bacterium
TTTCGGCGCCGTAATCGGCCAGCCGCAAGGTGCAGGACGGACCGACCACGACCGAGGTGAGGTCGAGAATACGGATGCCGGCAAGGGGAGCGGGGGACATGGCGGGCCTGTACTGCGGTTCGTCCCCGGTCATAGCCGTCGCCCCGGATTTGCCCAAACCGGGAGCCGGAAGCTGCGTCATTCACCCCGGCGCATGGGGGGCAATCTCCACCGCATTCGCGTTATAGGTGGTGGCGCCACAGCGCGCGGCGTAATCGGCCGCAAGCGCGTTCGCCGCCCCGCCCTGGTCCACCCCATCGGCATCGGGCGCGAACCACGCCCCTTCCTTGATCGCGACCACGCCGGGCGCGATCCGGCGCGTCACCTCGGCGCGCAGCCGCACTTGCCCCTGGGCGTTGAACACCGTCACCGCCGCGCCGTGCGCGATCGCGCGCGGCGCGGCGTCATCGGGATGGATCCAGACCGTGTCCGGATCGATCCGCGCCAGCCCTGGCTGGTTGCCGTGGATCGAATGGGTGCGGGCGCGGGATTTAGGCGAACAGAGATGCAGCGGATAGGCCGGGGAAGGCGCGGCGCGCGGATCGAGCGGCGGCACCCAGGCCGGGATCGGCGGAATCGGGCCGAGGCCGCAAGGGTCCGGATCGGCCGCCAGCGCCGGGCAATACAGCTCGATCTTCCCCGAGGGGGTGGAGAACGGATAGGCGGCCCCCTCGCGGATTTCGCGCGCATAGGCCACGGCATCCTTGGGCGGGGCGAAGCGGGCCACGCCGGCGCTGGCGAAGGCGTCGAAATCATCCACCGCTTTCGCGGTCAGGTCGCGTAGCCAGTCAGCCTCGGCGCGGTCGTTGTAGCCGGCGATGCCGAGGCGGTCGGCAAGCGCGCCGAAAATGTCGATATCGTTGCGGCATTCGCCGACCGGCGCGATCGCCTGGCGCATATAGATGGCGTAATGCCCGGCACCGGCCCAGGGGGTATGGACGTCGTTCCTCTCCCAAAATGTGGTTGCCGGCAGCACGATATCCGCGTGCCGCGCCGTGGGGGTCAGGAAATGGTCCTGCGCGACGATGAATTCCACGCCGTCCAGGCTGGCCGCCATGCGCGCCGCGTTCGGCGCCTGGTTGAACAGATTGCCACCCGCCGCATAGATCAGCCTTATATCGGCGGGGTAGCCCCCGGCCCGCCCGCGCGCCAGCAGATCGGCCAGCAGCGGGGAGGCGACGCGCGCGTCGATCGGATTCGCCCCCGTCGGCAGCCGCGCGATCCCCGAAGCGCCGGTGGCGCCGTTGGAGGTGGAGGAATTGCCGCCCGCCACGCCGACATTCCCGGTGATGGCGGCCAGCCCGCAGGCGGCGCGGTGAAACTGCTCGCCCAGCGCGGTCCGTCCCGGCGCATACCCGGCCTGGAACGCGGCCGGGCGCGTGGTGGCGAAATCGCGCGCGAGGCGGCGCAGCGTCTCGGCCGGCACGCCGGTGATCGGCGCGGCCCATTCCGGGGTTTTCGCCACGCCGTCGGCAAGCCCAAGCAGGTAGCTGCGCCAGGAACTGCCCGCGACCGCGTCTTCCGGCAGATGCGCCTCGTCGAAGCCCAGGACGAAGCGATCGCAGAACGCCTGATCGTGCAGCGCCTCGGTCACGATCACCTGCGCCATCGCCAGCAACGCGGCGGTGTCGGTACCGGGGCGGATGAAGATGTGCTCATCGGCCAGTTGACGGCTGGTCTCGGTGCGCCGTGGATCGATGCAGACGATGCGGGTGCCGCGGCGTTTCGCTTCCCGAAGCCAGGCCAGGGTGCCGGTGCCGAACGTGCCGTCGCCGGGACTCCAGCCCCACATCAGGATCAGTTTCGAATTGGGAAAATCGGTCGGCTCGCGGCCCGCCGCCTTATGGCCGGTGCGCGGGCCATAGGTGGTGCGGATGGCAAAAATCTCGGCTTCGGCCGACATGTTCGACCACAGCACCGTGCAGCCGCCGAACATGTACAGGAATCGCTGCGCCGCGCTGCGCCCGTGCAGCACCGACAGGCTGCCGCTGCGCGAGGCGTCCAGGATCGCGGCCGGGCCATAGGTATCGCGCACGCGGCGCAACTGCCCCGCCACCTCGTCCAGGGCTTCGTCCCACGAAATCGGCGCGAAGGCGCCGGAGCCGCGCGGGCCGGTACGGCGCAGCGGGTGGAGCAGCCGGTCGGGATGGGCCATGCGCTCCACCTGCCCCACACCGCGGCCGCAGGCGGGTAGCGGCGGATGGTCCGGGTTCCAACGGCGCGCGTCGGTGGAGATATGCACGATCTTCCCGTCGCGGACATGCGCGTTGACCACGCAGCGCCCGCCGCAATTATGCCCGCAGGTGGAGGTGACGACGGTCTCGTCAGCGCTGCGCGGGGCGGGCCGGGGGGATTCGTAGATCGTGGCGTGGGACATGCCGCCACGCTAACGGCGCGCGCGGCGCCGCGCCAGGGTTGCGCACCAAGGTTGTGCACCAGGGTTGCGCATCAGGGTTCCGGCCCCCTCCCCGTCCCTGCTACACCGGTACGCCCCAGCCCGGACCCGCGCCATGACCTATCTGATCGCCGACGACCTTCCCGCCGCCCCCGCCGGCGCCCGGTTCCGCGCCCTGCTGGCCCGGCCGGAGATCCTGCAACTCCCCGGCGCGCATAACGGCATCGCCGCGATGCAGGCGCGCCAGGCGGGGTTCGAGGCGGCGTATCTGTCGGGTGCCGCGATGACCGCGCAGATGGGCCTGCCCGATCTCGGCATCATCACCGTGGACGAAGTCGCGTTCTTCATCCGCCAGCTATCCCGCGCCTCCGCTCTGCCGATCCTGGTCGATGGCGATACCGGATACGGCGAAGCGCTGAACGTGATGCACATGGTCCGCTGCTTCGAAGATGCCGGCGCCGCCGCGGTGCATATCGAAGACCAGTTGCTGCCCAAGAAATGCGGCCATCTGAACGACAAGAAACTGGCCGATCCGCACGACATGGCGGCCAAGATCGCCGCCGCCGCCCGCGCCCGGCGGCATCTGTTCGTGATCGCCCGCACCGATGCCGCCGCGTCCGAAGGCATCGACGGCGCCGTCGCCCGCGCCGAGCTTTATCTGCAAGCCGGCGCCGACGCGATCTTCCCCGAGGCGCTGACCACCGCCGAGATGTTCCGCGCATTCGCCGCCCGCGTGCGCGCGCCGCTGCTCGCCAACATGACCGAGTTCGGCCGCACGCCGTTCTTCACCGCCGCCGAGTTCCAGGACATGGGCTACAGGATGGTGATCTGGCCGGTCAGTTCGCTGCGCGTGGCGAACCAGGCGCAGGCCGAGCTCTACGCCGCCCTTCGCCGCGACGGCGGCACGCATAACATGGTCGATCGGATGCAGACCCGCGCCCAGCTCTACGACACGATCGGCTATCACGCGTTCGAGGCGCTGGACCATTCGATCGCCCGCACGATCATTCCTGAAGCGATGCCGCAGCAGCGCGCGTGACGGCCCCGCTGTATATCGGCAGCGAGATCTACCGCGGTTCCAGCTACGGTCCGAAGCACCCGCTGGCGGTGCCGCGCGTGTCGGTCTGCACCGATCTCTGCCGCGCGCTGGGCTGGTTGCCGGATGCGGCGTATCGCGATGCCCCGTGTGCCGACGATGCGGCGCTGACCGCGTTCCACGACCCCGGCTACCTCGCCGCGCTGCGGCGGGCGGAAGCGACGCAGCATGTCTCGCCCGAGGATCGCGCCCGCTACCGCCTGGGTGTGGAGGGAAATGCGATCTATCCGGAGATGTATCGCCGCCCCGCCACGTCCGCCGGCGGGGTGCTGCTGGCCGCGGCACTGACCACGGATGGCGGGATCGTGCATTGTCCGGGCGGTGGCACGCATCACGGCCGGCCGGATCGCGCGTCCGGGTTCTGCTTCCTCAACGACCCGGTGCTGGGGCTACTGGCCTGGCGCCGGTCGGGCCTGGAGCGGATCGTGTATCTGGATACCGACGCCCATCACGGCGATGGGGTGGAGGATGCGTTCGCCGCCGATCCCGCGGTGCTGACGATCAGCCTGCACGAGGCCGGGCGCTGGCCCTTCACCGGCACCGCGCACGCGCCCGGGATCCGCAACTTCCCGCTGCCGGAAGGATGCAACGACAGCGAATACCGTCAGCTTCTGGACCACGCGGTCCTGCCCGCGATCCGCGCGCATGACCCGCAGGCGATCCTGTGGCAGGCCGGCGCGGATGCGCTTGCCGAGGACCCGCTGGCGCGGTTGTCGCTGTCCAACGACATCCACCGCCATCTGGCCGCGACGCTGCCGGCGCTGGCGCCGCGGCTGATCGTGCTGGGCGGTGGCGGCTATAACCCCTACGCCACCGGACGCTGCTGGGCGCTGATCTGGGGCACGTTGAACGGCCACGCCATCCCCGCGCAGTTGCCGCCCGCGGCCGAGGCGGTCTTGCGCGCGCTGCGCTACGATCGCGCCGCCGGACGCAGCCCGCCGGCGCATTGGTTCACCACGCTGCGCGATCTTCCCCGCCCGGGGCCGATCCGTCCCGCCGTCACCCGCTTATCGGAGCCGTCCGCATGAACCGCCGTTTCCTGATCGCCCTCGGGCTGCTGGCCCCCGCCGTCGCGCTGGGCCAGGCGCTGCATCCCACCGGACCGCAGCCGGAACTGCCGCGCGCGCCTTTGTCCATCGTCACCAGCGCCGGCAAGACGCGGGTGTTTCACGTGGAGGTCGCGCGCACCGAGGCGCAGGAGGTGACCGGCCTGATGTTCCGCGACCATGTCGCCGCCGATGGCGGGATGCTGTTCCTGTGGAAGCAGCCGATCATTTCGCGGATGTGGATGAAGAACACGCTGGTGCCGCTGGATATGGTGTTCATCGCCGCGGATGGTCGGATCGACAGCATCCTGACCAACACGGTACCCCACAGCCTGCGGGTGCTGTCGAGCCACGGCAAGGTGATCGCGACGCTGGAACTGGCCGGCGGGACCACGGCGCGGCTTGGGATTACGGTGGGGGACAAGGTGGTGCTGCCGGCGGGCAACGGAGCGGCGAAGGGGTGACCCGGCGCGGCGTAGGTCCCAAACCCACCCGCCCCGCCCGACGCGCCCGAACTGCCCGTCATGGCCGGGCCTGACCCTACCGCATCCACACATCTCATTGGCCGACCGAATCAAGAGCGTCCCTTCCACGGAATCCGGCGGTCTCCTTAGTATTGACAAGTGTTCGGGAGCAGTCAGTAAATTCCCGGATAGTAACGATAAATCCCGACCAACCTGTTGCTTAATAAAGGGTTCCAGAGATGTGTGAATCCCGCAGGGTCAAGCCCGGCCATGACGGGACGGGTTCAAGCCTGGCAGCGCGTCAGCCTCTCGCCGGGTTGGGATGACACGGGGAGGCTTCGGCCTGTCGGGGTCACCGGGGACACAAGCCAGCAGGTTTTTCTCGTGCAACCCCGGGAATCCTAACCCCACATTAGGGTTTCCCTCCTATAGCTACCCACTCGCCTCCCCGGTGCCCCCACTCCGTGTCGACCGCCGAGACCTGTCCCGCGCCGATCTTCAGCCTCACCGGCGTCTTCCGGCTGCTGCTGGCGTGTTTTATCGCCCAGGCGCCATGGACATTCCCGCGCGGGCCGCTGCTGGACGCTGTCTGGCGTCGCATCCAGCGCCTGGGCGCGGAGCTGTGCTGGCTCGCGGGGACCGCGCCACGGCGCGCCGCACCGGCCACCCCCGCACCCACCCCCGCA
>JAKAZJ010000155.1 GCA_021826565.1 Pseudomonadota bacterium
TGCGCCGGGCGAGCCGCTGGTTGCGCTGGTCATTCACCTGCGCATAGGCGGGGGCGGCTTGGTCCTTGCCGAGCTGCGCCCGGGCGGCGTCCAGGTTGGCCTTGTCCTGATCCACCACCGCCCGATAGGGGCGCGGATCGATCCCCATGCAGACCCGGCCTTGCTTCACCCGCGTATCGTAGTCGCAGTAAATCTGCAGGATCATTCCCGAGACGCAGGTGCCGACGATGATGGTGAGCAGGGGGGCGACCATCCCGGTGGCAGTCACCCCACGGGTGACATCCCCACAGGTTACTGTCGCCGTGAGGTAATGCGGCGGTGACTTGCGGCCCGCTTCCCACCATCACCCCGCAGCGAGGCCGAGCAACACGAACGGCGCCACGGCGATCATGCCGGGACAAAGGCCCGCGCCGGCTCGGCCGTCGGGGGCACCAGGACCGTCTGGTCTGGCATCATCGTCCTTTACCCCTGCCCTCGCGCAGGCGCCGATAGATCAGGCCCATCCGTCCTCGCCGCGTTGATCTGGCGCAACCGCGCCGCGGCTTCATCCGGCCTGGCGCGCGACATTGATCCACGTCAACACGGTTGGCGCGCCCTACCGCTACCGATTTGGGGGAATGGAACGACGCATGGACGCATGCAAGAACCGGCTCCAGCCCAGGATCGGCGGATGGCGCGGCAACCACCCGACGGCACCGGCCGCCCCGGTCCAGGATCCCCCGCCGTGAGGCGGAGCCTGCTGCTGCTCGCCGCCGGGGCGATCGTGTTCGGCCTCGGCGCCACGGTCTGGTTCTGGCCGCCGGCGCGGCATTTCCTGTTCGGTGCGCCGCCCGCCACCGCGATCGAGGTCTCGGGCAATATCGAAGCGCACCAGAGCGTCCTGAGCTTCACCCAGGTCGCGGCGCCGATCGTCACGCTCCCGTTCGACGACGGCGCGCGCGTGGCCGCCGGCACCGTGCTGGCCCGGGTGGATCCGCGCCTCTATCAGCGCCAGGTCGGCATCGACCGGGCCGATCTGGCGGTCGCCGCCGCGCAGGTGACCGTGGCCGGCAACACGCTGGTTGCCGCGCAGCACAGCGTGGTCAGCGACCGCTACGACCTGGCGGAAAAGACGCGCGACTACGGCCGCGCCGAGGCGTTGGTCAAGGGCAACGTGGTGTCGCACCAGACCCGCGATCTCGCCTTCACCGCCGCCGCGCAATCGGCGGCCACCCTGGCGCACGATCGGGCGCTGGTGCAGGTCGCCGAGGACAACATCGTCCTCGCCCGCGCCACCCTCGCCGCCGACCAGGCCAAGCTCCGCCTCGATCAGGTCACCTTGTCCTACACCACGCTGCGCGCCCCGTTCAGCGGCGTGATCGCGGTGCGCGAAGCGGAACTCGGCGAACTGGCCGGGCCGGGGGTGGCGATCTTCACCCTCGACGATCTCGATCACGTCTGGCTGCGCGCCTATGTCAACGAACCCGATCTCGGCAAGGTCCGCCTCGGCGAGCCGGTCGATGTGAGCACCGACACCTATCCGGGCCACATCTACCATGGCCGCATCGGTTTCATCTCACCGGAGGCGGAATTCACGCCGAAGACGGTGGAGACGCACGCCGAGCGCGTGACGCTCGTCTACCGCATCCGCATCGAGATCGCCAACCCGACGCACGCGCTGCTGCCGGGGATGCCGGCCGACGCGCGGATCGCCCTGCTACCCCCCGGGCGCTAGCGATGCCGCCCGCCGCCGCGGTCGTTGCCGATGGGCTGAGCCGGCGCTTCGGTCCGGTCGCGGCGGTGCGCGCGGTCAGCTTCGCCGTCGCACCGGGCGAGATCTTCGGCCTGGTCGGGCCGGACGGCGCCGGCAAGACCACCATCCTGCGCATGCTGGCCGGCGTGCTGAGCCCGGACGCGGGCACGATCGCGCTCGACGGCATCGACGTGCGCGCCGAACCGGAGCGCGCCAAGCTGCACCTGAGCTACATGCCGCAGCGCTTCGGCCTGTACGAAGACATGACGGTGGCGGAAAACATCTTCTTCTACGCCACCCTGTTCGCGGTGCCGGGACCGCAACGTCGGGCGCGCAGCGCGCAACTGCTGGCGGCGGCGGGGCTCGGGGAGTTCCGCGCCCGGCTCGCCGGGCAGCTCTCGGGCGGGATGAAACAGAAGCTCGGCCTCATCTGCGCGCTGATCCATACGCCGCGCGTGCTGCTGCTCGACGAGCCGACCACCGGGGTCGATCCCGTGTCGCGCCGCGATTTCTGGGCGATCCTGTACGGGCTGCGCGAGAGCGGCGTCACCATCCTGCTTTCCACCGCCTACATGGACGAGGCGGAGCGCTGCTCGCGGCTGGCGCTGCTGCACCAGGGGCAGATCCGCGCGCTCGACACTCCGGCGCGGCTCAAGGCGGCGATGCCGGGGGCGCTGCTCGCCGTGACCGGCGCCGAGCCGCGCGGCCTGCGCGATGCGCTGGTGGACGCGCCCGGCGTGCTCGGGCTGCTGCTGATGGGCGATCGGGTGCATGTGCGGGTGGACGACGCCGCGCGCCGCACGCCCGAGCTGCGCGCGCGCCTGGCCGCGGCCGGGCGCGCGCCCGACGCGATCGCGCCGGTCGAGCCCGGCATCGAGGATGTCTTCGTCGCCCTGCTCGGCGCCGGCGCGCTGCCATGACGGCCGCGCCCCTTGCGGTGCTGGCGCAGGGCCTCACGAAGACGTTCGGGGCCTTCACCGCGGTCGATCACCTCGACCTTGCGATCGCCGCCGGCGAGGTGGTGGGCTTCATCGGCCCCAACGGCGCCGGCAAATCGACCACCATCCGCATGCTGTGCGCGCTGCTGCGCCCGAGCGCCGGGCGGGCCCAGGTGGCCGGCTTCGACGTGGTGGCCGAGGCCGAGCAGGTGCGCGCGCATATCGGCTACATGTCGCAGAAATTCTCGCTCTACGGCGATCTCACGGTGGCCGAGAACCTGCGCTTCTTCGCCGGCATCTACCGGGTGCCGCGCGCGGCCTACGCCGAGCGGCGCCGTTTCGCCATCGGCATGGCCGGGCTGGAAGGACGGGAGGATGCGCTGGTCCGCACCCTGGCCGGCGGCTGGAAGCAGCGGCTGGCGCTCGGCTGCGCCATCCTGCACCGCCCGCCGGTGCTGTTCCTCGACGAGCCGACCTCGGGCGTGGAGCCGGAAGCGCGGCGGCTGTTCTGGGAGCTGATCCATCGCCTCGCGGCGGAGCGGGTCACCATCCTGGTCTCGACCCATTACATGGAGGAAGCGGAATACTGCAACCGCATCGCCCTGATCGACCGCGGCCGGCTGGTGGCGCTCGGCAGTCCCGGCGTGCTGCGCCACCACGAGCTGGGCGGCGTGCTGGTGGCGCTCGACTGCACCCCGCTCGGCGCGGCGCGCGAGGCGCTGCGCGACGCGCCCGGCGTGGCCGAGGTCGCGATCTTCGGCGACCGGCTGCACGTGCTGCTGACCGCCGGCGGGCTGGCCGCGGCCGACCTGCCCGGCTTCCTCGCCGCGCGCGGCATCACCGCCGGCGCCGCCCGGCCGATCGAGGCCAGCCTCGAAGATGTGTTCGTCCGCCTGGTCGCCGGCCACGCGGCGGCGGCGGGAGCATGAGGCCATGAGCCTGCGCCGGATCCTGGCGATCGCCTTCAAGGAGATGTTGCAGGTGTGGCGCGATCCGCGCAGCCTGGCGATCGCGCTGCTGATGCCGCTGATGCAGATGGTGATGCTCGGCTACGGCGTCAGCCTCGATATCCGCCATGTGCCGCTGTGCGTGTTCGACCAGGAGAACAGCCAGGCGAGCCGCGCGCTGGTGGACCGTTTCGTCGCCTCCGGCTGGTTCGCGATCACCGCCACGCTCGACAGCGACCGCGCGGTGCGCCGGGCGATGGACCGCGCGTCCTGCATCGGCGCGGCGGTCATTCCGGCCGATTTCTCGCGCGTTCTGGCGAGCACCGGCAGCGGGCCGGTGCAGATCGTGTTCGACGCCACCGACGCCAATACCACCAACATCGCCATCGGCTACGCGCAGGGCGTGGTGGCCCTCGCCACCGCCGATCTCGATGCGCGCTGGACCGCCGCGCGCGGCATCCGCCCCACGGGCGTGGGCGTGGTCGATCTGGAACCGCAGGTCTGGTTCAACGCGGGGCTGGAGAGCCGCTATTTCATCATCCCCGGCGTGGTGGCGGTGATCCTCGCCCTGGTCGGCGCGCAACTGACCTCGCTCACCGTCGCGCGCGAGTGGGAACGCGGCACGATGGAACAGCTCGTCTCCACTCCGGTGACCCCGTTCGAAGTGATGGCGGGCAAGCTGCTGCCGTATTTCCTGATCGGCGTGATCGATGCGACGTTCTGCCTGCTGGCGGCGATCTATTGGTTCGGCGTGCCGTTCCGCGGCAGCGCCGGCACCCTGCTGCTGACGACCGCGCTGTTCCTCGTGGTGGTGCTGGCGATCGGCTACCTGATCTCGGTGCGGGTGCGCAGCCAGCTCGGCGCCAGCCAGGTCGCGCTGCTGGTGACCATGCTACCGACCACCCTGCTGTCGGGCTACACCTTCCCGATCGACCAGATGCCGGCGCCGATCCGCTTCCTCTCGCTGGCGGTCTATCCGCGCTACTTCGTCACCATCCTGCGCGCCGTGTTCCTCAAGGGCAGCGGCCTGGCCGAACTGATCGGCCCGGTGCTGGGCCTCGGGATCTATGCCGTGGCCGTGCTGTGGCTGGCCGCCCGCGCCTTCCGCAAGCGCTTGGACTGAGCGATGTTCGAGCGGCTCCAGGTCATGCTGATGAAGGAGTTCCTGGAACTCCGGCGCGACCCATGGGCGATGTTCCGCCTGATCGTGCCGCTGCTGATCCAGATGCTGGTGTTCGGCTACGCCGCCACCTTCACCGTGCACCACGTGGCAACCGCGGTGCTGGACCTGGACAACAGCCAGGCGAGCCGCGGCCTGATCTCCCGCTTCGCCGCGACCGGCAGGTTCGATATCGTCGAGGTCGCGCACCGGCAGGG
The DNA here is from genome assembly GCA_021826565.1 of Pseudomonadota bacterium. Next base: position 4,995 of record JAKAZJ010000155.1, read on the forward strand.
CCAGATCACGCGCGCCATCGACAGCGACCGCGCGGTGGTGGCGATCGTCATCCACGCCGGGTTCGCCAAGGACCTTGCCAACGGGCAGACGGCGCCGCTGCAAGTGATCGTCGACGGCACCAATTCCAACACCTCGCTGATCGCGCTCGGTTATGTCGAGCAGATCGTGGCGCTCTATCAGGCCGGGCAGACGGCGCTGGCCTATCCCGCCGCCGTCGTCACCGCCGCGGTTCCGGCGCTGCGGGTGTCGCTGGAGGAACGCCCGTGGTTCAACGAAGGGCTGGAAGACACCTGGTTCTTCATCCCCGGCGTGATCGGCACCATCACCCTGTTGCAGGTGGTCAGCCTCACCGCCTTCGCGATCGTGCGGGAACGCGAGGTCGGCACCCTGGAACAGATCATGGTCAGCCCGATCCGCCCGGTGGAGTTCATCCTCGGCAAGACCCTGCCGTTCTTCCTGATCGGGCTTGGCGACGTGACGCTGGTGAGCGCCTTCGGCATATTGTGGTTCGGCGTGCCGTTCGTCGGCAACCCGCTGGTGATGCTGCTCGGCGCGTCGCTGTTCCTGCTGGCCGCCCTCGGCCTCGGCCTGCTGCTTTCGACCCTGTCGCGCACCCAGCAGCAGGCATTCGCGCTCAATTTCTTTTTGGTCAATCCGTTGTTCATCCTGTCCGGCTTCGCCTTCCCGATCGCGGCGATGCCGGTCTGG
>JAKAZJ010000156.1 GCA_021826565.1 Pseudomonadota bacterium
GGCCGCGCCGTCGCCCCCAACGCCGCGGCGGCCGGGGCGGCGGCGCCGAAGATCAGGACCGGCACCGCCAGCGGCAGGACCAGCAGCGGCAGCAGCACCCCGCCGCGCCGCGCCCCCAGCACCACGGCGGCGGCGGCGGTGCCCAGCAGCGACAGCAGCAGCGTCCCCGGCACCAGCCCTTCCAGCAATGCCGGCAGGGCGCGCGACGGCATCCGCAGCATGACCGCCAGCGGCCCGGCCATCAGCAACAACGGCAGCCCGGTGGTCAGCCAATGCGCCAACGCCTTGGCGCCGGCCACGGCAAACCCCGGCAATCCGGACAGCAGCAACAGGTCCAGCGAGCCGTCCTCGAAATCCGCGCCGAACAACCGATCGAGCGGCAGCAGCGCGGCTAGCAGCGCACACACCCACACGATGCCCGGCGCGACCGTGCCCAGAAGCCGCGGTCCCGGCCCGATCGCCAGCGGGAACAGCAGCGCCGCCAGCACGAAGAACAGCAGCGCCGCCAGCGTATCGCCGCCATGGCGCAACGCCAGACTGAGTTCGCGGGACAGGATCGCGGCGAACCGTTTCATGTCAGGTGCAGCGTGTCGGTGCCATCCAGCGGCAGCGGCAGATGGGTTGCCGCGACCAGCAGGCCGCCGCGCGCGCGGTGCGCCGTCAGCAGCGCGCCGAAGCGGATGACGGCGGCGGCGTCCAGCCCCAGCGTGGGTTCGTCCAGCAGCCAGAGCGGGGCCGCCGACAGCGCCAGCCGCGCCAGGGCCAGGCGCCGCTTCTGCCCGGCCGACAGCATCCGTGCCGGCACCTCGCCCAGTTGTGTCAGGTCCAGGGCGGCCAGGGCGGTGCCGATATCGCCGCCGCCGGCGCGGGCGGCGAAGCGCAGATTCTCGATCGCCGTCAGCGCCGGTTTCACCGCGTCCTGGTGGCCGACATAGACCAGCCGGGTGCCATGCTGCGCCGGATCGGCCAGCGCATCCTGGTCCTGCCATAGCAAGCGTCCGCCGGCCGGGCGCAGCAATCCGGCGAGCAGCCGCAGCAACGTGGATTTCCCCGACCCGTTCGGTCCCGTCAGAACCAGCGCGCCGCCCGCCGGCACCGCGAAGGACACGTCGCGCAGCACCAGCCGTTCGCCCCGGAATGCCGACAGGTCTTCCGCGCGCAGCACGATCCCGCCTTTGCCGATGCGCCCCCGCGGTCGATGGACGCGCGTTGGAGGCTGTGGTTAAACCTGCGCCCAGAAGCGCGTGCGCCCTAAACCACGGCGCGGCGCGCGAGACAACCAGCCCAGGAGCGTCCCGCTGGGACGAAAGCGCATGACCGCCATCGGCCAGGACAGCCTGAAGACCCGTCGCAGCCTGACCGTGGAGGGCAAAACCTACCAGTATTTCTCGCTGCCCGAGGCGGCGAAGAGCATCGGCGACATTTCCCGCCTGCCGGTCAGCCTGAAAGTCCTGCTGGAAAACATCCTGCGGTTCGAGAACGGCACCAGCTACAAGGTGACCGACGCGAAGGCGATCGCCGGCTGGTTGCCGGCGGGACATTCCGATCAGGAAGTACCGTTCCGTCCCGCGCGCATCCTGATGCAGGATTTCACCGGCGTGCCGGCGGTGGTGGATCTGGCGGCGATGCGCGACGGGATCACCCGCCTCGGCGGCGATCCGGCCAAGGTCAACCCGCTGATCCCGGTCGATCTGGTGATCGATCATTCGGTGATGGTCGATGTCAGCGGGCGCGCGGACTCGCTGGCCCGCAACGTGGATATCGAGTTCGAGCGCAACGGGGAGCGGTATCGATTCCTGCGCTGGGGCCAGGAAGCCTTCGCCGATTTCCGCGTGGTGCCGCCCGGCACCGGCATCTGCCACCAGGTGAACCTGGAATATCTCGGCCAATGCGTCTGGACCGCCGAGCACGGCGCGGAAACCTTCGTCTATCCGGACACGCTGTATGGCACCGATAGCCACACCACCATGGTCAACGGCCTGGGCATCCTCGGCTGGGGCGTGGGCGGGATCGAGGCGGAGGCGGCGATGCTGGGCCAGCCGATCGCCATGCTGATCCCGGACGTGATCGGCTTTCGCCTGACCGGCAAGCTGCCGGAAGGCGCCACCGCCACCGATCTGGTGCTGACCGTTACGCAGATGCTGCGCCGCAAGGGCGTGGTCGGCAAGTTCGTGGAATATTTCGGTCCCGGTCTGGATCAGCTGGGGCTGGCGGACCGCGCCACCATCGGCAACATGGCGCCGGAATACGGCGCGACCTGCGGGTTCTTCCCGGTGGACAAGGTGGCGCTGGACTATCTGCGCCTGTCCGGCCGCGACACCCACCGGATCGCGCTGGTGGAAGCCTATCTGCGCGCGCAAGGGATGTTCCACGAGGCCGGGGCGCCGGAACCGGTGTTCTCCGACGTGCTGGAACTGGATCTCGGGACCGTGGTGCCTTGCATTGCCGGGCCGAAGCGCCCGCAGGATCGCGTGGCGCTCAAGGATGCGGCGACGGCGTTCAAGTCCGAGCTGACCAAGGGGCTGGGGGTACCGGCAAATGAGGCCGGGATGTCGGTGAAGGTCGCCGGCAAGAACTATGAGATCACGCATGGGGACGTGGTGCTGGCGGCGATCACGTCCTGCACCAACACCTCCAACCCCTCGGTGCTGGTCGCGGCGGGGCTGGTCGCGCGCAAGGCACGGGCGAAGGGACTGACGCCGAAGCCGTGGGTGAAGACCTCGTTGGCGCCGGGATCGCAGGTGGTCAGCGAATATCTGGAGAAATCCGGGTTGCAGGCGGATCTGGACGCCATCGGGTTCAACCTGGTCGGCTATGGCTGCACCACCTGCATCGGCAATTCCGGCCCGCTGGAGGACGCGATCGTCGATGCGATCGAGGATAACCGGCTGGTCGCCGCCGCGGTGCTGTCGGGCAACCGCAATTTCGAGGGGCGCGTGCATCCGAATGTGCGGGCGAACTACCTGGCCTCGCCGCCGCTGGTGGTCGCGTATGCGCTGCTGGGGAAAATGAGCGAGGACATCACCACCGCCCCGCTTGGGATCGGTTCGGACGGCAAGCCGGTCTATCTGCGCGACGTCTGGCCGACCAACGCCGAGATCGCGGAAACGGTGCGCGCGTCGCTGTCGCGCGAGCAGTTCCTGGCGCGCTACGGCGAGGTGTTCAAGGGGCCGAAGCAGTGGCAGGCGGTGCAGGTGGAACCGACCGAAACCTACCGCTGGTCGGACGGCTCCACCTACGTGAAGAACCCGCCCTATTTCGAGGGCATCACGATGGAGCCGGCGCCGATCGTCGATATCAAGGGCGCGCGGGTGCTTGCCTTGCTGGGCGATTCGATCACCACCGACCACATCAGCCCGGCAGGTTCGATCCGCAAGGTCTCGCCGGCCGGCGACTACCTGCTGGAACGGCAGGTGCAGCAGAAGGATTTCAACAGCTACGGATCGCGCCGCGGCAACCACGAAGTGATGATGCGCGGCACCTTCGCCAATATCCGTATTCGCAACGAAATGGTGGCCGGCGTGGAAGGCGGCATGACCCGGCACCAGCCGTCCGGCAATCAGATGCCGATCTACGACGCGGCGATGCGCTACAAGGCGGACGGGGTGCCGCTGGTGCTGTTCGGCGGCAAGGAATACGGCACCGGGTCCTCGCGCGACTGGGCCGCGAAGGGCACCGCGTTGCTGGGCATTCGCGCCGTGATCGTGGAAAGCTTCGAACGCATCCATCGATCGAATCTGGTCGGCATGGGCGTGCTCCCGCTTACGTTCGCCGAGGGGATGGACCGCAAGCAGCTGGGCCTGTTGGGGGATGAAACGATCGACATCGCCGGGCTGGACGCGCTGTCGCCGCGGATCACCTTGCAGCTGGTCGTGCATCGCGCCAACGGGGCCACCGACACGGTGCCGGTGCTGTGCCGGATCGATACCGCCGACGAGGTGAATTACTATCGCCATGGCGGTATCCTGCAATACGTGCTGCGCGACATGGCCCGCGCCGCCTGACCCCGGGGGAGACATGCGCGTCGGCATCCAGTTCTTCCCCGATATCGGGCCCGAGGAGAAATCCGCCCAGGATTACTGGGCGGAGGCGCTGCGGCTGGTCTCCCTCTGCGATCGCTACGGCTACACCCATGTCCGTACGGTGGAGCATTATTTCACCCCGTATGGCGGCTACAGCCCGAACCCGATGCTGTTCCTGGCCGCCGCGGCCCAGGTCACGCGCCGGGCGCGCATGGTGACCGGGGCGGTGCTGCCGGCGTTCAACCACCCGCTCAAGCTCGCCGGCGAGATCGCGATGCTGGACGCGCTGTGCGACGGGCGGTTGGACGTGGGCTTCGCGCGCGCTTTCCTGCCGCAGGAATTCGCCCGCTTCGGCGTGGCGCTGGACGAAAGCCGGGCGCGGTTCGAGGAAGGGGTGGAGCAGGTCCGCCAATTGCTGGAACAGACCGACGTGACCTGCGCCGGGCGCTTCCATTCCTTCCGCAACGTGACCTCGCTGCCACGGCCGACGCAAACGCCGCGGCCGCCGTTCTACGTCGCGGCGATGGCGTCACGGGATTCGTTCGCGCGCGCGGGGGCGGCGGGCTACAACGTGATGGCGATTCCGATGGCCGGCACCGCGATGGCCGAACTGATCGCGGCCTATCGCGAAGCCTGGGTGCAAGCCGGACATCCGGGCAACGGCACGGTGATGCTGGCCTTCCACATGCTGTGCCATCGCGACCAGGCCGAAGCCGAGCGGCTCGCGCGCGGGCCGCTGGAACGCTATCTGAAATCGCTGGTGACGGCGGCGTCGGACTGGACCTCCGGGGCGGCCTCGGCGGATTACCCGGGCTATGACAAGCTGATCGCCGGGCTGGCCGCCGAGACCTTCGACAGCCAGGTGGCAAAATGCGCGGCCTGGGTCGGCACGCCGGCGCGAATTCTGGAAATCTGGGCCGAGTATCGCCGCCAGATCGGGGATTTCGAGATCGCCTCGATGCAGGTGAATTTCAACGATCTGCCGATCGACGCGGCGGAAGCCTCGCTGCGGCTGTTCGGTGAGGCGGTGCTGCCGCGGCTGCGCCGATCCTGAGATGCTGCTGATTTTCGGACTGGGCTACACCGGCGCGGCGGTTGCGGCGGCGGCGCGCGCGGCCGGGTGGGAGGTGGCGGGAACCTCCCGTTCCGGCGCCGCGGGCGCTATCCCGTTCGCGCACGCGGCGGATGCGATCGCGCTTGCGACGCATATCCTGGTCACCGCGGCGCCCGATGACACGGGCGATCCGGTGCTGGCGCTCTACGCCGACGCGCTGGCCGCCGCCCCGGCGCTGCGCTGGATCGGGTATTTGTCCTCGACCGTGGTCTATGGCGATCGCGGCGGCGGCTGGGTGGATGAGACGACCCCACCGGCACCATCCTCGGCACGGGGGGAACGGCGGGTCGCGGCGGAGCGCGCCTGGACGGCGCTGGCGCGGGATCGCTACGCGCTCGATCTGTTCCGGCTGGCCGGGATCTACGGGCCGGGGCGGTCGATACTGGATGAGCTACGAGCCGGGCGGGCGCGACGGATCGACCAGCCGGGACACGGGTTCGGGCGCATCCATCGCGACGACATCGTGCGCGCGGTGCTGGCGGCGATGGCGCCCCTTACCCCCCCGTCATGGCCGGCCGCCCCGCGCGTGCTGAACCTGACCG
>JAKAZJ010000157.1 GCA_021826565.1 Pseudomonadota bacterium
GCTCTGTTGTCGTGTCTGCCGAACGCTCGGGTGCCGACGAGACCCCGTACCTGCGCTGGCTTGACAACCATCCGGACGACTTTGTCCTGAACGCTGGCCGTCGCCCAGGTGCCCGTTCCGCCAACCTGCATCGTGCGACCTGTCGGACGATTCGTTCGGCCACGAGGGCCACCACGCCAAGTCCTTTCACGGGCGAGAGCTACATCAAAGTCTGCGCGACGACCGAGGCGGAGCTGCTGACCTGGCTCCAGCGCGAACGCGGGCGCGACGGGTTCCGGCTGCGCTGTGCGTTCTGCGCTCCCTGATCCTCGCAGCGCTATCGCGCTGGCGCGGGCGGAACGTTCGGCCTGATCGGAAGATTGGTTGCGAGCGGCGCCACTCGGCACTTGGCGTCATCGGTGCGTGGCCGGCAGGGCACAGGCCAGGAGCGAGCGGTCGCCAGGCCTGGTCCACGCGCTTCACGCCGACGCTTGCGCCTGCCCGGCAGGCTCTCAGGCTCGACGTCCTCCCCTCCGAACCCGGAGCCTCGGACGCGGCGGGGCGACAGGGTGGACTGCACGCAGCCCCCTCCGATCGGCGGGCGAGTGATCCGCTTCTTCTGCGCGGCGATCGCGCCTCTCGCCGGACTGGCCCTTCCCCCGTCGCGCGATCCGGGCTATCCATTGCGAAATAACAACCATTGTGACATCCTGGAGACAATTCGATGTCATCCACGTTACCTGCCCCGGCGAATCCCGCCTTGTTCCTCCGTCGCTGGCTCGCCAACCCGTTGCAGATGGGTTCGATCGTGCCCTCCGGCAGTGCTCTCTGCGCCCGGGTCGTCGCCGCTGTCCGCCGCGATGCCCCGGCCGAATGGCCGCGCGTGATCGAATTGGGTGCCGGCACCGGCGTGATCGGACGCGCCCTGCTGCACGCTGGCCTGCCGCCCGATCGCCTGACCGTGGTCGAAATCGTCCCCGAAATGGCGGCCCATCTCCGTCGCGCCCTGCCCGGTGCGCGGATCGTGCAAGGCGATGCGCGCGATCTGCCGGCGCTGCTGCCCGGCGTCCAGGCGGACAGCATGATCTGCGGCATCCCGCTGGTCCTGCTGGCGCGCCCCATGCAGCGCCGCTTCATCGACGCGATGGACGCCATCGCCCCCGGGCGTGGGTTTCTGCATTTCAGCTATTGCGTTACCTCCCCGCTGCCCGCCCGCGCCCACGGGTTGCAGGCGCGGCGAGAGGCCTGGGTGGCGCGGAATTTCCCCCCCGCCAGTCTGTGGCGCTACACGCCGCTGCAATGACGCTTGCCCGCGGCCTGTCGCGGCCCCACCTTTGCCGCATGTCCTCCCCCGAGATCATCGTCATCGGCGCCGGCCTAGCCGGCCTCGGCGCCGCCACCGCGCTGCGCGACGCCGGCATCCCGGCCATCGTCCTGGAAGCCGGCGCAAGGATCGGTGGGCGCGCCCACACCGTGACCCCGGCCGCGCTCGGCGGGGCCTGGTTCGACACCGGCGCGGTGTGGTTCCACAACGCCGAGACCAATCCCCTGGTGCCGATCGCGCGTGAAGCCGGCGCCCGGTTGCTGCGCTCGGACGAACTGCGCGAGGAACACACGGCGATCGATGGCCGCCGGGCCAATCCGGCCGAACTGGCCGAGTACGCCGCCGCCTGGGACCGGTTCGCCGCCGCCGCCGCGCCGCTGCTGGCCCCGGACCGGCCCGATCCGCCCCTGTCCGCGGTTGCCGCCGCGATCCCGGACGACCCCTGGGCGCTGAGCGTGGAAGCCTGGGAAGGCCCGGTGATCTGCGCCACCGACGCCGACCGGTTCAGCCTGCGCGACTGGCACAACAACCAGCTTACCGGCACCAACCTGGTGCCGGAGGGAGGCATCGGCGCGTTCGTCGCCGGCCATCTCGGCCAGGGGCTGGAGATCCGCCTGAACACCGAAGTGCGCGCCATCAGCTGGCACGAACCGGGCGGTGTGGCGGTGACAACCGATCAAGGCACGCTGCGCGCGCGCGCCGCGATCGTCACCGTTTCCACCGGGGTGCTGGCGGCGGGCGCGATCCGCTTCGACCCCGCGCTGCCGGACGCCACCCAGGCCGCGATCGCTGCCCTGCCGATGGGGTTGGCGATGAAAGTGGTGTTGCGCGCGACCGGCCCGGATCGGCTGGGCCTGCCCCGGCATACCTCGCTCGACACGCGCGCGACCCGTTCCGGCGATCCGTTCATGGTGTTCCAGTGCTGGCCGTTCGGGCGCGACTGGGTGCAGGGCTGGATCGGTGGCGGTCCGGCGCGCGCATTGGCCGCGGCGGGGGAGGCGGCGGCGGTTGATTTCGCCCGGTCCGAGTTGCGCGCCCGACTTGGTGCCGACGTCGACCGGCTATTCGCCGGCGGGGCGCAGCTGGTCACGCATTGGGACGCGGACAAGCTGGTGCGCGGCGCTTACGCCTATGCCGTTCCCGGCCGGGCCGACGCACGTCTGCGCCTGGCCGACCCGCTCGCCGGCGGGCGCCTGGTGTTCGCCGGCGAGGCGTGCCACCCCAGCCTCGGCGGCACGCTGGGCGGGGCCTGGATCACCGGCCAGAACGCGGCACGGGCAGTCGCATGATCCGGCTTGCGTTCTGGCGCCGCCCGCGCGTTCCGGTGGTCGAACTGCACGGCATGATCGCCGCGCGCATGGGCCAGCTCAATCTGCGCGCCGCCGCGCCGCTGATCGAGAAAGCCTGCGTCGCCGCCCGTGGCCGCGACCTGATCCTGGATATCGACAGCCCCGGCGGCTCCCCGGTGCAATCTGCGCTGATCGCCACGCTGATCCGCCGCCGTGCCGAGCAGCACAAGGTCACGGTCCATGCCGTGATCGGCGAGGTCGGCGCCTCGGGCGGATACTGGATCGCCTGCGCGGCGGACCGGATCTACGCCAATCCGATGAGCATCGTCGGCTCGATCGGCGTGCGCGGCGGCGGGTTCGGGTTTCCGGCGCTGCTGGCGCGTCTCGGCATCGAGCGTCGGCTGTACACCGCGGGCGCGCACAAGGCCCGGCTGGACCCGTTCCTGCCCGAGCAGGCCGAGGACGTGGCCTTCACCCAGGAATTGCTGGACGCGCTGCATGAACGGTTCAAATCCTGGGTGCGGGACCGGCGCGGCGCCCGGCTTCCGGCCGATGACGCGGGGCTGTTGGACGGCACGTTCATGCTGGGCGAACGCGCGCAGGCGGTGGGGCTGATCGACGGGCTGACCGATATCGATGCGCTGGTGCGCGCGCTCGGCGGGGACCGCGCGAAGCCGCTGGTGCTGCGCCCGCGTCCGCCCGGGTTGCTGCGCCGCCTGCCGCGCCTGGCGATCGAGGCCGCGCTGGACGTGGCCGAGGAACGCGCCGCGAGACCGCTGAGTTAGGGTGCGGGCCGGACCCACCCGGGGCCGCAGCGCGTCCGGTGGATTTGGTGTAATCTCCCCCCGCCGGCACGACCGGTGCGCCAAGCAGCGCCATCCGAGAAGGACACCAAGGGGGGAAGCCATGAACCAGAGCGCGCCACAATACCGTCTCAGCAAGGCCGTCGGCCTGTTCGCCATCGTCGCCTCGGCGGTGGCGGGCGAATACGGCGCCGGAATCAATTTCGTCTCGGTGCAGAGCCTCAGTGTCTATCCCGCGGTGCAACAGCTGGTGCCGCTGGCGATGCTGGTCACCGGGCTGCTGATCCTGCCCAAAGTGTTTCTGTATCAGCGCTATTCGCAGGTGATGCCGCGCTCGGGCTCGGCCTATGTGTGGATCGGGCGCAGCCTGGACGGGACGGTCGCGTTCCTGCTGGGTGTGATCTGGTGGCTGGGGCTGTGCGGATCGATCGGGTTCCTGTCGTTCGCTTTTGGCACCTTCCTGGGCCAGGCCTTCGCCGGTTCCGGCTTCGGCGTCGTGTTGGGCACGCCCACCGGCCACGTGATCGCAGGGCTGGCGGTGCTGTGGGCGATCGTGTGGCTGCACAGCACCGGCGTGCATCGCTACGGCGCCTTCGTGGTCACGCTGTTTATTCTCATCCTGCTGACCGCGGCGACCATCGTGGCCTATGGGTTCGCCACCCCGCCCGCGGTGTTCCTGCACGCCGCCGGCGCCGCGACCGGCCTGCGGCTGACCGCACCGGCACCTTCCGCCCCGAGCCTGTCGGCGTTCGGTTCGGTCTGCACCCTGTTCGTCTTCGCCTATGGTGGGATCAGCGCCGCGCCGTCGCTGGGCGGGGAAACGGTGGCGGCCGAAACCACCATGCCGCGCGGCATCGTGCTGGGCTGGGCGGTTGCGGTTGCGCTGTTTACCGCGGTGGCCTACGCGTTGTTTCACGCCGCGCCCTGGTGGGCGGTGGTGGCGTTGATCCACGCCAAGAAGGCCTCGCTGGCGACCGCGCCCGGGCTGGTGGGACTGATCGCGCCGCAGGCGGTCAGCCGGGTGTTGAACTTCGCCGTCGCCGTCATCGTCGGCAAAACCATCGCCCCGGCGCTGCTGATCAATTCGCGGCTGCTGTTCGCGTTCGCCCAGGACCGGATTCTGCCGGATCGTTTCGCCGAAACCTCGGCCGCCAAGGTGCCGGTCAACGGCTTGCTGCTGACCGCGCTGGTCGGGTCCGTGTTCCTGATCCAGTCGGCCTATATCGGCTGGGCGCTGGGTGTGGTGGTGCGGGCGCTGAGCATTCTGCTGGTCTGGCTCGCGGTGGCGCTTGGCGTGCTGCGGCTGGCTTTCGCCGGCGGAGCGACGCGGGAGGTCGCCTGGGCACGTCAGCTGATGGGGAGCGTTTGGACCATGCCGGCGGCGGTCGCCTCGGTGGTGATCACGATCTACCTGATATCCACCGTGATCGTCGTGCCGCATACCGCGATCTGGTTCCAGCCGATCTTCCAGAGCGTGGCAGCGGCGGTGATCGCCGGGCTGATCCTGATCGGTGCCAGGGGCCGGGCGCGGGCACGGGGGGAGAGTCTGGCCGCCTCGCTGCGGGCGGTGCCGCTGGAGTGAATCGGGGCGGCGGCGAAACGGGCATCGGAACGGAGCACGGAACGAATCTGCCGGCGCCGGAGGATGTCAGCGACGGAGCCGGTCCCGCGTCAGGCCTGGTTTGTGCCCCGATTTCGCCCTGACCTTCCTTGCGGCGGGCGTATCATCCCTCGCCAGCCTCGGCCAGCACGCGGCGCGCCCGCGCCGCGTCGGCCACCGCCACCGCGATCCGCCGCGGTACCGCGCCGATGCTGCCGTCCATCGCGCTGGCGTGACGATCGAGCAAGATCGCCGCGATCCCAGCATCCTCCAGCAGCGCGATCAGGAACGAGAGCCGCACCGGATCGTTGCTCGCCGCAATCACCGTCACGGCGTGGCGCCGCACAGCCGTCCCGCCAGCGCCCGGGCGTCGGCCGGCGGGATGTCGCCGCGCCAGGCGACGTGCTGATCGGGGCGGATCAGGGTCATGCGGCGCGGATACAGCGCGGCGGCCTCCGGCGCGTCCAGCACCGTCAGCGGCATCCCGCGCGCGGCGGCGGCGGCGGCCAGCGGATCGGCATCGGCCCGGGCGTCGGTGCGCAACAGCGTGAACCACGGCCCGAGCGCATCGTACAGCGATCTTCCATCCGCCAGCCACAAATGCGGGGCGCGGCAGCCAGGCACGGTGGACGGCGTGAACCGGTCCATGCTGTAGGGCGGTGCG
>JAKAZJ010000158.1 GCA_021826565.1 Pseudomonadota bacterium
GGCTGGCGCCAGATGCTGTGCGCAGGGTCATTCGAGCGGGAAGCCTGATCCAGCGCGGCTGCCGCTCAGGAGCTGCTCGGGCACCACAACCCCTACGCTAAAAGCTGTCGCGCGATAGTTGCGGGGCGGGGCTGACAAGCAGGCTTGCTGAACCAATCGTTCTTTCCAGGCGCGTCGGGAATTGGTGTCGCGTCGGAGGAGCGAGATGCGGCCCTTTACGCGAGAGGACCTCGCCGCCCGGTATCGGTATCTGGAGACCCTGTCGCTGGACGGGCTGGTCTGGGAGTTGCAGCGACGGAGCACGGCCTATGGTGCCGACTACGCCGCTGCGGCCGAGGCCGCACGCGACCAACAGCCGGAGGCCCCGCCCGCGCTCTCCAAGCGCTGGCGGTTGCGATTTCCTGGAGAACCCTGACACCACTGGCGACCAGGCGATGCTGTTCTGGAATGCGGATGCCACGGCCCGCATCGTCCGGGTTGTCGTCGCCGCAGGAGCGCCGGCCGACCGCGCCCTGGTCCGATTCGAGCGGGACGGCTGGGGTGCCCGCCACGTCGGCAGGCTGACGCCGGACGGCTACCACCTGATCGTCGCGCCGGACGTGGGCATCCGGCATCACCTGCTGCTGCCCGGCCCCGAGCCGCCAGCTCCCGGCGCCATCCTGACGCCAGGCATCCCCTGGGATGCCTGGCACTCGGAGCGCCTCGATGCGTCGCGCGCATTCTGGCACTTCGCCGCCCGACCCCGGGTGTTGCCGGCGCCGCGCAGCCCACCGCTTCGACCGCACCCACGCGGCCTGAAGATCGCCTACATGGCCTGGGCGCTCGACTTGGCCGGCGCGGGCGCCAGCGAGCGCGACATCCACCGCGCCGTCATCGGCGAGCCGCCCGGCTCCTGGGAAGACAGCGGAGCCCGGAGTCGCATCCGCTCGCTCCTCGGCACCGCGCGACGCTGGCGCGACGGGGCGGTGTTCCGGCTGCTGATGCCCCAGCGGCGCTCGTTGGCCGGGTAGCCGGCCGCAAAAGCCGGCGCGACACCAGCGCCGTCATCTTCTGGGCTGCCCTGGCCGATTCCGGCCACCCCCCAGAATCGGCCCTGAGCACGGCGCCATCGGACGCCGATCCTGCGTGCCGACGCGCGCCGATTGCCGGCCGCCCGACGCCGAGGATCACCACCATGCAGCCAGAGCCACTGCCCAACCTGCCGCCTCGCTATCTGCGCACGCCCGAGGCGGCCAAGTTCCTCGGTCTCTCCGGCCGGACGCTGGAGAAGCACCGCACCTTCGGCACCGGTCCCGCCTATCGCAAGATCGGCGGCCGGGTGGTCTATCGCCTCGAAGACCTCCAGCGCTGGGCCGAAGCCGGCGCCCGGACATCGACCTCTGACCCAGGTCTTGCCACCGCCCGGGTTCCCGGACGGCCGGCCATGCTCGCTGGCCGATGACGGCGGAGCAGCCCTTGCCGGCGATCCTCGAACACGCCCGCCCGCGCGCACCCGTCGATCTCATGAACTGGCCATGGTTCAGCCTGGCCAAGACGCCGCGGGCGACGCCGATCCGCTATCAGGGGCGACGACATTCAATGTTGGTCGCGCCGGCAGCGCCGGGCGCCGCCGCCATCGCCACCATCTGGGACGCCGACATCCTGTTCTGGGCCACCTCCCAGTTGATCCAGGCGCAGGACGAGAAGCTCCGCGTTGCGCCCACGCTGATCGCGCCGGCGCGGCGGATTCTGCGCTTCCTGGGGCGCGACACTGGGCACAGCCAGTACGAACGGCTCGCCGCGGCGCTCGAGCGCCTAGCGGCGAGCGAGGTGACCACCACCGTCGGCACCCTGTCTGACCGCCCGGTGCGGTTCCATTGGATCGAAGCCTGGCAGCAAACCGAGGACGGGATCCTGCTCACCCTGCCAGAGTGGCTGCTGGACGCCGTTCGCCGGCGACGAGTGCTCGCCATCGATCCCGCCTATTTCACGCTCACCGGCGGCGTTCAACGCTGGCTCTGGCTGCTTGCGCGCAAACATGCCGGGCAACAATCCACAGGCTGGCGAATTTCATTCGACGCGTTGCATGCGCGTTCCGGTAGCGCAACACGGCACTGTCACTTCGTCGCGGCTCTGCGGAGGATTGCGCGGTCCAAGCAGCTCCTGACGTATCGAGTTGAACCCATCCAGCACTGCGGAAATGAAGGGCTCAGCATCGGTCGATGGGCCGTGCCCGTCCACAGTGCCGCGTTGGTGCCTGGGGATAAGCCGGGTTTTGATCCACAGTTACGGAATCGCATCTGTGAGTGAGCGCAGCCTATCACTTGAACGGACACGGCCTATCACTCGAAAAAGCGCGGCCTATCACTTCACGCATGTTCGGATTACCTCTTTTGAATCAGATAGATACGAGCCATTCGCGGCGCCCTACTTAAGTACTGATTCTAGTACTGAATCTTCCCTTGTATTTGCTGCGTGTTCTCACCCCAAAAACCACGCCCGTCGTCGCCTTCGCGCACGCCGACGATCGACGTGTCTCCCCCCGACCGACCGTCGTGTCGGACGCCAGAAGGAAGGCGCATTGAGAGAGGGATGGCTCCACGGTTCGTGCGTCCTTCCCACCCTCGGGAAGGGCGCGGAACGGATGTCGGGAGGACCACACCGACATGGCCTGGGAGGCGAGCGGTGATCGCGCAAGAGCCTCTGACCAGCGTCAGGCTGGTGTTCTATCGGGATCGGGTCGAACACTGGCTGCGCTTCGGCCGTGATGCCGGTGAGCGCATTCTCGATCGCCGCCGGCGCCTGGTCTTCTTCGCCCCCGGCGCGGTCTTCGCCTTCATCCGCTGGCAGGCGAACCGCTCCGGGACCGTCCTGTCGCGCGTCGATATCCTGCGCGCCTGCGGGGCGGGCGAACCCTGCGCGACGGTGCCCGGTGTGCGCCCGGGCGGCGAGATCCTGCTGCGGCTGGCAGGTTGGGCGCAGGTGCAGCGTGTGCTCGCGCTGATTGATGCCGTCGAGCAGGGCGGCGTTGAGGCGGCGGATGTCGCGCCGACCTACTGGCAGCACGTCCACAACCGCCTGCTCTGCGGCGAGCAGCCGCGGCCCTACGACCCCGATCAGCATCGCGCCTGGCTGCTGCGGCGCTCGGTCTTGGTGCCATGACGGACCGATCGCGGCGACGGCACGCCGTGCTCCTCGCCATGCTCGCGGGCCTGCTCTTGCTCGCCGCCTCCGCGGTGCAGGCACGGCCGTTGGTGGTCTGGAACGCCACGGCCAGCACGCCGGTCGGCCTGTGGCGCGTGCTGCCAGCCGCAAGCCGGAAGCACCTCCGCGTCGGCGATTACGTGCTGTTCTGGCCCGACCGGCGCAGCGCCCGGATGTTCGCCCGACGCGGCTATCTGCCGCGCGGCGTGCCGCTGCTGAAGCGTGTCGCCGCCGTTGTCGGACAGACTGTCTGCGAGCGCGACCGCGAGGTTTCGATCGATGGCCGCGCCGTCGCCCGCGCCCTGCCCATGGACGGGCGCGGACGCAGCCTGGCCGCATGGAGCGGCTGCGGCAAGCTCCCGAACGGCGAGATTTTCGTGCTGATCCCGAGCGTGCCGACCTCGCTCGACGGGCGGTATTTCGGGCCGACGCCGATCCGCGCCGTCATCGGCCGCGTCACGCCGCTCTGGCTTCCCGGCGGGCGGACGCGATGACCACACTGCGCTCCCTCCCGGCCATCCTGCTGTTCGGCCCAGGGACGGCCATCCTGCCGTCCCGGCCGGTTTCCGCACCGCCGGCGCGCGCAGCGCAGGTCAAGGGCGGCGCAGCCGGCGTGCCTTGGCGCGCTTTACCCTTGACCGGAGCGAGCACGCTGGCAGCGCTTCGCCTGTCGGCAGCGTGGCAGAGGTTCGCCTCATGGAGGGGTTCACGATGGACCTGCTGACCCTGGTCGCGACCTGCGGTCTCGCGGCCCGCGCGGCGCTGTTCGTGCCGCTTGGAAGCGCGCCGGCGTGCGCGAGTGCGACGCCCGTGTCGCGCGGCGACGGACACGATGCAGTCGCGGTCTGGCAGCCCGACATCGCCGCGGCGGCACGCCGCTTCGACGTTCCTGAAGCGTGGATCGCCGCTGTGATGCGCGCGGAGAGCGGTGGCCAGGCGACCATGGTCGGCGAGCCAATCCGCTCACCAGCAGGCGCGATCGGCCTGATGCAGGTGATGCCGCACACCTACGCCGCGCTGCGTGCCCGCTATGGGTTGGGCGCCGATCCGTATGCGCCACGCGACAACATCCTCGCCGGCGCGGCGTATCTGCGCGAGCTGCTGGACCGCTACGGCGTGCCCTGGTTCCTCGCTGCCTACAACGCCGGGCCCGCGCGGCTCGATGCGTTCCTGCACAGCGGCCGCGCGCTGCCGGCCGAGACGCAGCGCTATCTCGCGGCACTGGCGCCGCAGATCGGCGGCACGTCGGGCGCGTTGCAGGCGGCAGTCGGGACGACAGTATCCAGCAGGAACTCTGCTCCGGAGCCGCCGGTCCCGGGCCCGAGCAACGCCATCAGCACCGGCCTCTTCGCGACCGTTATCGTGCATCCCGAGGCGCCCTCAGCGCGCGCGGAGCTGCCGATCGTGAGACCGAGCCAGGCGCCGATGTCTGCACCGACGGAGGTGACGGGCAGTCCGGCTGCGGTCGGGCTTGAGTCGCGATCCGCCTCCGAATCTGCCCTCGATGTGCGCGGAAATGGTGCGCTGTTCGTCGCCCTCCAATGACGCGGGCGCACCGCGGATGAGCTGGCGACGGCTTCTGTCGATGCCATGGCGTGGCGTGACGTCCGGCTGTCGAACTGCACGTTCGCTGCACCAACTCCGCATCTGATCGCACTGCCAATTTGCGTGGCGGCGTCGATCCATCTGACGATCGTGGTCCGCCGTGCGAGATCGCAGTGCGTCGTATTGCTCGCGTTGATTTCTGCCGATCTGCGCTTCGAGGAAGATGACCGGAGAGAGCCAAAAGTTCCGATTAGGAGGGACGGCAAGATAAAGGCGGGCGGCACCGCCTGTCCCGACCGACCGCGATTTCATTGTCTGCACATTGGGTTATCGACCGCGCTCACCGTGCCGCCGTCTCGCGATGAGGCACGGCCGTATCATCGATAGTTGGCTCACCACCTTGCGTTTCGGCAGTGCCACCGCGGCTCCTTTGCGAGCGCCAGGTTCGCCGGCATGATCGGAGGATGGCTCGACCTGACGATGATCTGCGTCTTCGCCCACGGCTCGGCCGCACGCGCAGCCAGGACCATCGGCGGGTGTTGGCTGCGACTCAGATCAAGCGTGCGATCTCGTGGGCGGGTGCACTGGCCCGGGTGACCGGTGGGCCACCGCCGACTGAACCGCCCCGGGTTTGCCGGAGGCTGTTTGGTTTGAGTCACGCCGCCATGGCGTGCTCGCTAGCTTTGGCATAATAGCGCGCTTCTGCTTCGGCCGGCGGGATATTTCCGATCGGTTCGAGCAGGCGGCGATTGTTGAACCAATCGACCCATTCGAGGGTCGCAAGTTCCACGGTCTCGGCGCTGCGCCAGGGACCGCGGCGGTGGATCAGTTCGGTCTTGAACAGGCCGTTGATGGTTTCGGCGAGCGCATTGTCGTAACTGTCGCCGACGCTGCCGACAGAGGGTTCGATGCCGGCTTC
>JAKAZJ010000159.1 GCA_021826565.1 Pseudomonadota bacterium
GCCGCGCCGGCCTTCCCGTCGGTCCCGCCGAAACGTTGGCCGCGACCCGCGCCCTGACCCTGATCGACCTGGGAGAGCGCGCCGAAGCCCGCACCGCGCTGCGCGCCATCATGGTGCATCGCCACGAGCACCAGGAGATTTTCGATCACGCCTTTGCGCTGTTTTTCCGTGATGCCGCAGCCTCCCACCAAGCTGCGGCGATGGCGCTGATGGACGCGGCCAAGCCACGGAATAGGGAGCCGCCGCCGCCCGGGTCCCGTCGTGTCGCCGAGGCCTTCTCACCCCCCCGCCCGCGCCCGCCGCGCGACGAACCGCCGCCGCAGCTAGACGCCACGTTCACCGCCAGCGAACGCGAACGCCTGCAGGCGTTGGATTTCGAGGCGATGTCGGCGACCGAGATCGCCGAAGCCAAGCGCGAGATTCGTCGCCTGACGTTGCCGCTGGACCTGCGTCGGACCCGCCGCATCCACCCCGACGCCACGGGACCGATCATCGACTTGCGCCGCACGCTCCGCGCCAGCCTGCGCCAGGGCGGGGAGATTTTCGACTTGGCCCGCGCCCGCCGCACGACACGCCCACCACCTTTGGTTGTGCTGTGCGACATCTCCGGATCCATGTCGCGCTACGCGCCACTGCTGGTGCATTTCCTGCATGCCCTGGCGAACCACCGCGACCGCGTTCACGTGTTCCTGTTCGGCACGCGCTTGACCAACATCACCCGCCACCTGCGCCACCGCGACGCCGAGGTCTCGTTCCAGATGGTCTCACATGCAGTCCCGGACTGGTCCGGCGGGACCCGCATCGGCGAAGCGCTGGCCGGGTTCAACCGGCTGTGGGCGCGGCGGGTCCTTGGGCAAGGAGCGGTGGTCCTGTTGATCACGGATGGGCTGGACCGACCGCGCGAAGGCGAAGGCACCGAAGCGCTGTCCGAGGCTATGGCGCGACTGCACCGCTCCTGCGCGCGGCTGATCTGGCTCAACCCCCTGCTCCGCTGGGGCGGGTTCGAGGCCCGGCCGCAGGGCATTCGCGCCATGCTGCCGCATGTTGATGCGTTCCTTCCGGTGCACAGCCTGGATAGTTTGCGCGGGCTGATCGCGACCTTGTCCCATCCGCCGGGCGCCAGCGCCGCGGCTTGACACACACGGGACCGAGGGTTGCAGTGCCGCATCAGCGCGGCGCACGAACCGCGCCAGGTCCGGAGGATCATCCATGTCGGCAGCCGCTTCCCCAGCCGTTTCCCCTTGGCGCTGGCCCGCCGAGGGCAATACGCGGGTGCCATTCCGGGTCTATTCCGATCCCGAGATCCACGCCCTGGAACAGGCCCGCCTGTTCCGCGGTCCGGTCTGGCATTATCTATGCCTCGAGATCGACATCCCAAACTCGGGTGATTTCTGTCTGGCCGAAATTGGCGACACTCCGATCGTGGTAACCCGCGACGCGGATGGTGCGCTACACGCGCTGGTGAACCGCTGCGCGCACAAGGGAGCGCTGGTCTGCCTCAAGGAACGCGGCCACGCCGAAGCCCTGACCTGCGTCTATCACTCCTGGGCCTACGAACTGGACGGCAGCCTTCGCAGCGTTGCATTTCGCCACGGGCTGCGCGGCAAAGGGGGTATGCCGGAGGATTTCGACCCCGACAAGCATCGTCTGGAACAGATCCGGGTCACGACATTCTGCGGTCTGGTGTTCGGAACCTTCGCTGCCGCCACCCCCGATATCGAAATATTCCTCGGCCCTCAGGTGGCAGGCGTGCTGCGGAGGAATCTGGGGCGTAAGCTGAAGCGGCTGGGACGGCACAGCCAGATCATCCACAATAACTGGAAGCTCTACGCCGAGAATGTGCGGGATTCCTATCATGCCACCCTGCTCCACACCTTCTACACCACGTTCAAGATCAACCGTCTGGACATGGACGGCGGCATGATCCTGTCCGATGACGGTCGCCACAGCCTGAGCTATGCGAAGCGCGCCGCGCTGCAGGAATCGAACGAATACGCAAACATCCATTCTGCGCAATACAAATCCGGCCTGCACGGACCGGAGCTGTTGGAGAGCTTCACCGAGTTCGATGACGGTATTACCCACATGATCCAGACCGTATTTCCCACACTCACCGTCCAGTTGACGCTCAATTCGCTCGCAGTGCGCTTCTTTACCCCGCGCGGCATGGACCGGACCGAGCTGTTCTGGAACTATCTCGGCTACGAGGACGATACCCCGGAACGCACCGCTTTGCGCGCTCGTCAAGCCAACCTGACCGGCGCTGGCGGACTGGTCTCCCTCGAAGACGGCTGCATCAACGAGTTCGTCCAGCGCGGCTCCCGCGGTAGTCCGGACGCGCTCGAGTTCCTTGAGATGGGCGGACGAGACGTGGCCTCCTCGGACGGTTCGCGCGCCACTGAGACCGCGATACGCGGGTTCTGGCAGGCATATCGCGGGTTGATGGGACTGCAATGATCAACCCCGATCTGGCAGCCAGCGCGGCTGACCTGCTCGCCGCCATCGCCCACGCGATCGACGACGACGCCCTGGAATCCTGGCCCCATTTTTTCACGGAGGACGCCCCCTACCGCATCGTCCCGCGCGAAAGCTATGAAGCCGGGGACCCGATCGGGATCCTGTCCTGCCACGGCCGCGGCATGATGCGCGACCGCGTGCTGGCCCTGCGCACCGCGAATATCTACGAGCCACACACATTCTGCCACGTGCTTTCCATCCCCACGCTGTCCCGGGCCGCCGATGGAACGCTGCTCTCCCGCTGCAATTTCGCGCTGTATCGTACCCAGCAAGCGGGCGGGACCATGCTGTTCGCAGCCGGCAAATTCCTTGACCGGATTGTGGAACAGAACGGGACGCTGCTTATCGGATCGCGGGAGGTGGTCCTGGAATCCCGTCGCATAGACATCCTGATCGTGCTGCCGATCTGACTACGGCTCAGAATGGCGCGATCGCGTCCAGCGCCTGCTGGCCCCAACGCGGCCCCTGCACCGCGGAAAGCTCGCCCCTGCCACCATAAGCAATCCGAGCTTCAGCCAGACGATCGCTGGTGATCGTGTTGTCCGATGCGATATCCTCCGGGCGGATCACCCCGCTCACCCGCAATACGCGCAACTCGTTATCGACCCGGAACTCCTGACTTGCCACCACCACCAGGTTCCCGTCCGGCAAAACCTGGGTCACCTCGCCACCCAGGCGCAAGGTCACTTGTTCCTGGCGCTGGATCTGTCCCGTCCCGGTGTTGCCGTTGGCACTGCTGGACGAGACCAGCTTGGACGGGTCGATCGGCACATGGGTCAGCAGGTTCTCCAATCCGAAGAAGTTCGGAACCCCGAGCGACTCGGATCCACTACGTGTCGCTGTAGTGGCGTTCTTGAGGTTGGCACTGTCGTTCATCGTCACCACGATCGTCACCAGGTCCCCCACCCGCGCGGCTCGCTGATCCTTGAAGAACGCGCGCGAGCCGGGGCGCCAGAGCGAGTTCTCCTGATGCGGCACCGGCCGCAGCGCCGGCATCGGCATCGTTACCGGATGGTAGCCAGGCTGCTGGGCTGGATTCGCCGTCGGCGTCATCATCGGCGGTCGTCCCACCTCGGCCAGATCCTGCAACACTCCGCAGCCGGACAGGCCAAAGATCAGCAGGAGCGCCGCGCGCTTCATCGAACCACGCCCCCGGCCGGGATCAACGGCGGGCTGCCTGCGATCACGCGCACCTGGCCCGGTCCGGTGACCATCGCCTCCAGCACCGCATGCGACACGGGGTTCAGAACGCGCACTCGGTCTCCCGCCCCACCCGCGTCCAACGCCCGGCCCGACGCGGTCAGTGCGAGACCAGGGCTGCGCACGCGGATCAGCACGGCAGCGCCCTTGCGCACCAACTGCGGCGGGCGCAGCGCGCCGCGCGGGAACGTGGCGCCGGCGCCCAGCGCGTGTTCCAGCTCTCGCCCCACCACCTGATCCAAGCGCAGCGCCGCCCCGCCCGCGACCAGCGCTCGGCGGCGCCGTTGCAGCCGTAGATCCGCCACGGACAGGATCGTCCCGGCCGGCAGCCGATGCGCGGCAACCGGCAGTTCCACCGTCGCCTCCACCCTTCCGGACAATGGCAGCGAAATCGCCGTGATCCCCGCAGCACTCAGAAGCAACAACGCGCTAAACCTTCCCGATCCCGGATCGAACGCCAGCGCCGAGATCGCCGGCGTCACAACCGGCGTCAACGGCACCAGCGGCGGATCGAAGCGATCGAGCGTGATCCGCGCATACCGTCCCGCGCCCGCGCCCCGCAGCGCCGCGCGCAGCGGCACCATGGCATCGCCGCGGGTGAACGCCCGCCCGGGCCATGCCAGGACCGCGCGATCGGCGGGCGATGCCGGGCGCCAGGCCACGTCGTACCGCCGCGCGATATAGGCAAGCTGCGTCGCCGCCACGACAATCCGCCCACCCGGCGCCGGACCCGGCCCCAGCACGCGCCCGCCATCCTGTCCCGCATGGGCGAACAAATCGCGCAGCCGCACAACCGGGCCGGACAGCGTGGTCATCGGCCGCAATTCGGGCCGTGGCGCGGCGCCAGCCGGGGCCGCCAGCAACGCCAGCGTCAGAGCGATGCAGGACGCCTTCATTGCAGGTTCGCCAAGGTCGACATCATCTGGTCGGTTGTCGTGATCACCTTGCTGTTCATCTCGTAGGCACGCTGCGCGGTGATAAGATTTGTGATCTCGCTCACCACGTTAACATTCGACGTCTCGATGAATCCTTGCATCACCGAGCCGAACCCCGGATCCGCCGGATTGCCCTGGACCGACGCGCCGGAGGCCGAGGTCTGCACGAACAGGTTGCCGCCTTCGGCCTGCAAGCCGGCATCGTTCGGGAACGATGCCAGCTGGATCTGTCCCAATGTCTGGGGCGCGGTCTGCCCGCTGATCGTCGCCTGAACCTGGCCGGAAGTGTTGATGGTCACCGAGGTTGCGTTGGTCGGCACCTGGATCCCCGGCTGTACGACATACCCGTCCGCGGTGACGATGGTCCCGTCGGGTGCCAGGCCGAACGTGCCGTCGCGGGTATAGGCGGTGGACCCGGACGGCAGCGTGACCTGGAAATACCCGTTGCCCTGGATTGCCAGGTCAAGCGAATTGGAGGTCTGCTGCAGATTCCCCTGCTCGTTGATGCGATAGATCGCCGCCGTCTTCACACCAAGTCCGATCTGCGCGCCGGACGGCACGATCGAACCGGAGGACGATGAATTGGACCCGACGCGACGCAGGTTCTGATAGATCAGGTCCTGGAACTCGGCGCGCTGGCGCTTGAATCCCGTAGTGGTCATATTAGCGATATTGTTAGATATTACTTCCACATTTGTCTGCTGCGCCTGCATCCCGGTGGCAGCAATATCAAGCGCCCGCATGAGCGTCCTCCTTCTAGTGGGTCAGCGACAGAAGCGGTGTCAACAGCGCCGTCGCGGCTGCCAATCCGACGGCAAGAACCAAACCGGGGACGATCATGTGCGAGGGGATCATGGCAGATTCCCCGGAGCTGGCAGCAATTTGTCGGTTGTCGTCGATTTCCGTTTTGATTCCGCCTGCACGAACTGCGCGACAAAATCGAACTGGCGTGAAGTGTCGATCATCCGGGTCAGCTCGGTGATCGGCTGGACGTT
>JAKAZJ010000160.1 GCA_021826565.1 Pseudomonadota bacterium
CTCGATCGCCGCCAGCGACGCGGTGCCCACCAGCACGCCGCCGTCGCCGCGTTCCGCC
The DNA here is from genome assembly GCA_021826565.1 of Pseudomonadota bacterium. Next base: position 59 of record JAKAZJ010000160.1, read on the forward strand.
ATGTGCCGGGCGGCGGCGCGGAAGGTGTAGAACGCGCCATGCAGGTTCACGCGCAGCACGCGGTTCCATTCCGCGGTGGCCATATCCAGGAAGGAGGTCTGGCCGCGCCCGGAGACGCCGGCATTGGCGAAGCACCCGTCCACGCGGCCGAGTTCTGCCACGGTGCGGGCGAAGGCGGCGTCCACCGCCGCCTCGTCCCCCACGTCGCAAGCAAGCGCCAGAACACGCCGGCCGGTGGCCGCCAGGGCCGCGCGCGCGGCTTCGTTCTTGGCCGGATTCGTGCCCCAGATCGCGATATCCGCCCCGGCCTCGGCGAGCATCCGCGCCATCCCGAGGCCGATGCCGGAGTTCCCTCCGGTGATCAGCGCGACCTTCCCGGTCAGATCGAACGGATGCGGCACCGGATTACGCCCCCAGCCGGTAGAACCGGGTTGCGGTGCCGGAGAACAAGGCCGCTTTCTCGGCCTCTGACGCGCCGGCCGCCAGGCGCTTGAAGGTGTTCCAGCACACGGCGTAGCTGTACGACCCCTTATCGACCGGGAAATTACTTTCGAACATGCAGCGATCCGCGCCGAACAATTCGATCGTCGTGTCGATATAAGGTTTCCACGCCGTCGCCAGCGTCGCCGACGACGGGGGTTCCGCCCCGGACTCGAAGCCGTAGCCGTTGATGCGCATCCCAAGGCCGCCCAGCTTCACATGCACGTTCGGGCACGAGGCCAGTTCGGTCATCGCCGGCTTCCAGGCCGCGAACACTTCGGCCGATTTTCCGCCGTAGCGCCCGATCCCCAGCGGTCCGCCGACGTGATCCAGCACGATCCGCGCCGTCGGCACCGCGCGCGCCAACGCGGTCAGTTCCGGGATCTGCGGGTGATACAGCCAAGCGTCGAAGGTCAGGCCCATCGCCGCCAGTTTTGCCAAGCCTTCGCGGAACGCTGGCGTGGTCATCAGCCCCTCGGGCGCCGGGTTGCCCGGGTTCAGCATCACCGGATCGGCGTCCCAGGCCGTGATGTGGCGGATGCCGCGAAACCGCCCATTGCCCGCGGCCGTGTGCGCGTCCAGCACCGCCCCCACCCGCGCGCCCAGCGCCAGGTTGGCGTGCCCCACGATCCCCGCGCACATCCGCGACGGGCCATAGATGCCCGAGGCACTCATCGCCGCGGTGCCGTTGACGAACTCCGTCTCGCCCACCGGGCGCAGCTCTTCCGGCCCGCCGGCGCGGTGGAACGCGCGCGCTTGCACGAACACGGTGTGCGTCACGTTATGCCCGGCGTTGATGTCGCCCAGCAGATCGTCGTGCAGATAGCGCCAGCCGCCGCGATCCCACAGATGATGATGCGGATCGACGATCGGCAGGCCCGGCTCGATGATCGGCTCCACGTGGCGGGCGAGCCAGGTGCGGCGGACTTCCAGGTAGTGGGTCTGGGTGCTGCTCATGTGACGTTCCCCTTTGCTCGGCCTATGCTAGGCCCGCTCCGCTCCAGGCTCCAAGAGGCAAGCCATGCCAGCGCCCGAGACCATCCCCTACCCCGACGCCACGCTGCGCCGCATCCTGGCCGCCACGCGCACGATCGCGCTGGTCGGTGCGTCCGCGAACTGGAACCGCCCCAGCTATTTCGTGATGAAATACCTGCAAGGCAAAGGCTACCGCGTGATCCCGGTGAACCCCGGCCTCGCCGGCCAGGATCTGCTGGGCGAGCGCGTGTACGCCTCGCTCCGCGACATCCCGGACAAGATCGACATGGTCGATATCTTCCGCGCCTCCGACCAGGTGGGACCCATCGTCGAGGACGCGATCGCGGCGGGCGCGCGCGTGGTGTGGATGCAGCTTGGCGTGCGCAACGACGCCGCCGCCGCGCGCGCCGAGGCCGCCGGGCTGGAAGTAGTGATGAACCGCTGCCCGAAGATCGAATTCGGCCGTCTGGGGGGTGAACTGTCCTGGTCGGGCGTCAATTCCGGCATCATCCGCAATCAGCCCGCCCAGCCCCCCACCGCCCGCCGCCCCCGCGCGGACGCGCCGCCCGCCGCCAACGTCACCTATGGCTTCGAGACGCGCGCCGTGCACGCCGGCGCCGCGCCCGATCCCACGACCGGCGCCCGGATCACGCCGATCTACCAGACCGCGGCGTATGTCTTCAACGACGCCGACCACGCCGCATCGCTGTTCAACCTCCACACATTCGGTTACATATACAATCGACTGACCAACCCCACGGTCGCGGTGCTGGAAGAGCGGGTGGCCAGTCTGGAAGGCGGCCGCGCGGCACTCGCCGCCGCCTCGGGCCACGCCGCGCAGTTCCTGGTGTTCCAGACCCTGCTGGAACCGGGCGACGAGTTCCTGGCGTCGCGCAACCTCTATGGCGGCTCCCTGACCCAGTTCGGCCTGTCGTTCAAGAAGCTCGGCTGGACCTGCCATTTCGTCGATCCGCGCGAGCCCGAGAATTTCCGCGCCGCGTTGACCCCGCGCTGCAAGGCGATCTTCGTGGAAAGCCTGGCCAACCCGGGCGGCGTGATCGTCGATCTGGAGGCGATCGCGCGCGTCGCCCATGACGCCGGCATCCCGTTGATCGTCGATAACACGCTGGCCACGCCCTATCTGTGCCGCCCGTTCGAGCACGGCGCCGACATCGTCACCCATTCTACCACCAAGTTCCTCGATGGGCACGGCAACTCGCTGGGTGGGATCATTGTGGAATCCGGGCGCTTCGACTGGGCGCAAGGCGGGCGCTTCCCGTCCCTGACCGAACCTGAACCCGCCTATCACGGCCTGCGCTTCTACGAGAATTTCGGCGATTTCGCCTTCACCACCAAGGCGCGCGCGGTCGGGTTGCGCGATTTCGGCCCCACCATGGCGCCGATGAACGCATTCCTGACCATCACCGGCATCGAAACCCTGCATGTCCGCATGGAACGCCATTGCGCCAACGCACAGACGGTGGCGGAACATCTGGAACGGCATCCGGCGGTCGCATGGGTGTCCTATGCCGGCCTGCCCTCCAGCCCGTTCCACGCGCTGGCCCGGCGCTATCTGCCGCGTGGGGCCGGGGCGGTGTTCACCTTCGGCGTGACGGGCGGCTACGCGGCCGGGGTGAAGCTGGTGGAGGCGGTGCGCCTGTTTTCGCATCTGGCGAATATCGGCGACACCCGCAGCCTGATCCTGCATCCCGCCTCCACCACCCATCGCCAGCTATCGGACGAACAACGTGAGGCCGCCGGCGCCGGGGCCGACGTGATCCGCCTGTCGATCGGGCTGGAGACGGCGGCGGACTTGATCGCGGACCTGGATCAGGCGCTGGCGGCCTGACACCCCCTTCCGCGCCGCGCCCGCCGGCCGTAGCCTCGCGGGCAAATCCGGGAGGACCCGCCATGGGCATGACCATCACTGAAAAGATTCTGGCGCGCGCCGCCGGCTTGCCGCGTGTCGCTCCGGGCGATGTCGCGGTCGTCACGGTCGATACCGCGGTCCTGCTCGATCTCTCGTTCCTCCCCGAGGGTTGGCGCGAGGTGCTGCATGTCCACGACCCCGACCGCGTCGCCGTGGTGTTCGACCATCTGGTCCCCGCCGCCACGGTCCAGGCCGCCACCTGCCACAAGACCGGCCGCGCCTTTGCCGCGAAATTCGGCATCAAGCGGTTACACGACGTCGGCCCCGACCAGGGCATCAGCCACGCCATCATCGCCGAGCACGCCTATGCATTGCCCGGGTCGGTCCTGGTCAACGCCGACTCCCACACCTGCGGCGGCGGCGCGTTCAACTGCGCCGCCCGCGGCGTGGGTGGACCGGACATGCTGTGGGCGGTCACGACCGGCCAGGCCTGGTTCCAGGTGGGCGAGACGATCCGCTACGATTTCACGGGCGCGCTGCAACCGGGGGTGACCGCGAAGGATTTGTTCCTTCACATCGCGGGCACCTACGGCGCCCATGTGAACCAGAACCTGGAATATGGCGGCCCGGGGATGTCGTCGCTTTCGATCAACGCGCGACGCACGCTGGCGACGATGGGCGCCGAGTTCTCGGCCGAGTTCACCATCTTCGAACCCGACGACCTGCTGGCGGACTACATCCGCGCCCGCAACCCGGCGCCGTTCACGCCCACCTGGCCGGACGCGGACGCGGTCTATCGCGAACGCCGGACCATCGATCTCGGCAGCCTGCGCCCGCTGGTCGCGCTGCCGGACGCGGTGGTGAACCAGTCGGTGCCGGTGTCCGATGTGGCCGGCACGCGGATCGACCAGGCGTTCATCGGCTCCTGTGCCAACGGCACGCTGGACGACATTGCCATCGCCGCCCAGGTGGTGCGCGGGCATAAGGTCGCGCGCGGCACGCGATTCATCGTCACGCCGGGCACCCAGGCGACGTTCCGCGCCGCGCTGCGGGCCGGCTATGTGGAAACGCTGCTGGAAGCGGGCGCGGTCGTGACACCGGCCACCTGCGGCGCCTGCATCGGCGGGCATATGGGGGTGCTGGGGCCGGACGAGGTCTGCATCACCGCCAGCACGCGCAATTTCAAGGGACGGATGGGGGACCCGTCGGCGCGCATCTACATGGCCTCACCGGCGACCGTCGCGGCCTCGGCGTTGGCCGGGCACATTGCCCAGGCGGAGATCGTGGCATGATCGCGGGCAAGGTCTGGACCTTCGGGGACAACATCAACACCGATCTGATCCTGCCGGGGCCGTATCTGTATCGCAGCCCCGCGGAACAGGCGCGGGCGGTGTTCCAGGCCAACCGGCCCGGCTGGGTGGATCAGGTTACGGAAGGGGACGCGCTGATCGGCGGGTTCAATTTCGGCATGGGGTCCTCTCGCCCGGCGGCGCGGTCGTTGCGGCTGTGCGGCGTGGGATTCGTGCTGGCCGAGACGATCAACGGCCTGTTCTTCCGCAACAGCGTGAATTACGGGCTGCTGGCGGCGGAATGTCGCGGCGTCGCGGCGGCCTTCACTGAGGGCGATATGGCCGAGCTGGACCTGAACGCGTGGTCGGTGCGGAACCAGCGCACCGGGCAGGTCCTGGCGGTCACGCCGGTGCCGGCGCAGCTGCTGACGCTGATGACCGGCGGCGGGATTTACCCGGTCATGGAGGCGCGCGGGTTGATCGGACCCGCGCCACGACAGGGCCATCCCGGCTGACACACGTCAGGATACACGGATGACCGCGATCTATGTGGATGCCGATGCGTGCCCGGTGCGCGACGAGGTCTATCGCGTCTCCGCCCGTCACGGCGTTGACGTGTTCGTGGTGTCCAACGGGTCCCGCCCGATCCGGCCGCCGGGGATGGCGAGCGTTCACATGGTGATCGTGGCCGACGGCGCGGATATGGCCGATGACTGGATCGCCGAGCGGATCGCCGCCGCCGATCTGTGCGTGACCGCCGACATCCCGCTGGCCGCGCGCTGTCTGGCGAAGGGGGCGCGGGCGCTGTCTCACACGGGGCGGCCTTGGACTGGGGACAATATCGGCACTGCGCTGGCGGGGCGCGAGGTGGCGCGGCATCTGCGGGAGATCGGGATGAACACGGGCGGCCCGCCGCCGCTGACCAAGGCGGACCGGTCGCGGTTCCTGGACGCGCTGGAGACGGCG
>JAKAZJ010000161.1 GCA_021826565.1 Pseudomonadota bacterium
CCCTGCTGCCCGGACCGATCGCCGCCACTCTGCTGACCCTGATCGCCCGCCTGCTGGCCGTTCCCCTGCTGCCCGGACTGGTCGCCGCCGTTCTGCTGGCCCTGATTGCCCGCCTGCTGGCCGTCGCCCTGCTGCCCGGACTGGCCGCCACCGCTCTGCTGGCCCTGATCGCCCGCCTGCTGCCCGCCGCCTTGCTGCCCGCCGCCTTGCTGCCAGGACTGGCCGCCGCCGCTCTGCTGACCCTGATCGCCCGCCTGCTGGCCGCTACCCTGTTGCCCGGATTGATCGCCACCGCTTTGCTGGGCCTGACCGCCGCTTGATCCGCTTCCCGACCCGCTTCCGGACCCGCTCGTCAAGCTTCCGCCGGCCGACGCCAGATTTTGCCCAGCCGCCGCCGCCAGCGCCGCTACCTGGGCGATCCGCGCCGAGATCGCGTTGAACTTCTCGAATTCCGGCGTGGCGACCCGCACCGCACCGCCGAGCACCGTCATGCCGACATACGAGGCCAGCAACGCATACTCCACCGCCGCGATCCCGCGCCGGTCGCGCAGCATTCGCAGAACGCCCCGGCGTCGCGGCTGCGCGGCACGAAGATACGAACGGAGAGAGAGGTCCATAATATGACACCCTGCCAAGGAGAGCACTGCTCGATGGGTGAGGGATAACGGAGAACCCCTGACAGGGCAGTTACAAATCCGGGCAAGTCGCAAAAATGCACCCCGGGTCAAAATCGCGCCTCTTGCCCCGGCCCCTTTCGTCCCTGTGCGAGGGCAGGCATAACGGCTTCATCCATGCCATCCCCTGGTCCCGGTCTCGCGCTGCGCCTGCTGCGCCGTCTCGACCCCGAGACCGCGCATCGTCTTGCGCTGACCGGTCTGCGCGCCGGCCTGGTTCGATCCGCCGCCGCCGCCGATCCGATGCTGACCACCTCCGCACTGGGGCTACGCTTTGCCAGCCCGATCGGCCTGGCCGCCGGCTTCGACAAGGACGCAGTGGCGCTGGCGCCGCTGTCTCGCCTGGGTTTCGGCTTCCTGGAGGCCGGGACCGTCACGCCGCGCCCGCAGCCGGGCAATCCGCGCCCGCGATTGTTCCGCCTGGCCGCCGACCGCGGCGCAATCAATCGCATGGGGTTCAACAACCGGGGTCTGGCGGCGCTGCTGCCGCGGCTCGCGCGGCTATCGCCGCGGACGGTGCCGATCGGCGTCAATCTTGGCATCAACAAGGAAGGCGCCGATCCCGAGCGCGATTACCCGGCGCTGCTCGCCGCTGTCGCACCGCTGGCGGATTATGTGGTGGTGAACGTGTCCTCGCCCAACACGCCCGGGCTGCGCGATCTGCAAGGGGAGGCGCGGCTCGCCGCGATCCTGGCCGCGATGACCGCCGCCGTGCCGAAGCGCCCGCCGCTGCTGGTGAAGATTGCGCCCGATCTGTCCGACGCCGCGCTGACCGGCGTGGTCGAGACGTGCATCGCCGCCGCCGTGGACGGGCTGATCGTGGCCAACACGACGCTTGCCCGGCCGCTCGATCTCCGCGATCCGGCGGCGCGCGAGGCTGGCGGGCTGTCCGGCGCACCGCTGTTCCGCCGTGCCACCGCCGTGCTCGCACGCGCGCGCCTGCTGGCCGGCGAGCGATTGGTGCTGGTGGGGGTGGGCGGCGTGTTCTCGGGCGCGGACGCGCTGGCGAAGCTGCGGGCGGGGGCGTCGCTGGTGCAGCTTTACACCGGCTTCGCGTATGAGGGGCCGAGGCTGATCCCGCGCCTGAATCGCGACCTGGCGGCGGCGCTGCAAGCGGCCGGGTTCGCCTCGGTTGCGACGGCGGTCGGCACCGACACGGAACGAATGGCAGGGTGGGGATGATGCGGCATCTGGACGGTTTTGCCCCGCTCGCGGCGCGCTATGACGGGTTCATCCTGGATTTATGGGGGGTGATCCATGACGGCGTGACCGCTTTCCCGCACGCGGTGGACTGCCTGGCGCGGCTGCGCGCGACCGGGAAACCCACCTTGCTGCTGTCCAACGTGCCGCGGCCGAACGCGGCGGTGCAGCACCTGATGCGCGGGATGGGGATCGACGACGGCCTCTACACCCATATCCTGACCAGCGGGGAGGCGGTGCGGCGCGCCCTGTCCGACCCGCCGGACCTGTGGTGGACCGAGCTCGGGACCCGCCTGTTCCATCTCGGGCCGGCGCGCGACCGGCCGGTGTTCGAGGGACTGGACGCCTACACCGACGTGGCGGACCCGGAGACGGCGGATTTCGTCCTGAACACAGGGCCGGACGACCATCTGGACCCGACCGAGCTTGCCGCGTTCGAGCCGGTCCTGGTCGCCGCCGCCCGACACCGGCTGAAGATGATCTGCGCCAATCCCGACCTGGCCGTGATCCGCGGCGGCAAGCGCGTGTTATGTGCCGGCGCGCTGGCGCAGCGCTATCAGGAGCTGGGCGGGGACGTGCGCGCGCTGGGCAAGCCGGACCCGGCGATCTACCAGCCGGCGCTGGCTGCGCTTGGCGTACCGGCGGCGCGCGTGCTGGCGGTGGGCGACGCGCTGCATACGGATATCGCCGGCGCGGCTGGTGTGGGGCTGGACGCCTGTTGGGTGCTGGGCGGGCTGCACGCGCGCGAACTGGCGGGGCCGGACGGAACGCCGGACCGCACCCTGGCCGATGCCGCGGCCAGGCGCGCCGGGGCTGCTCCGGTCGCCGCGATGGCGCGCTTTGCCTGGTGACGCACCGCGGCCGGTCGCGGCGCGGTTCTCATATGCGGTGCGACCGCGCACCGCATTGACGGCACCGCCGCACAGGCCCTAAACGCCTCCCCGCGGATGGCGGGCGTAGCTCAGTTGGTAGAGCGCCAGGTTGTGGTCTTGGATGCCGTGGGTTCGAGTCCCATCGCTCGCCCCATCCCGCCCCGTCATGGCAGCATCACGTTTCATACGCCGCCGCCGCGGGCCAGCCCGGCGCGCCATCCGAATCGGTTCAAGCAGCGTAAGGCGGGGGACCAAAAGGCAGCGGGCCGGGTGACCGGCCCTGGTGCCGATGGCTATCCGCGATGCACGATCCCGTGCCGGACCACCACGCGATGGATCGGCGCATGGCGCAGGATCACGTGCGCCATGCGCCGATAGGTCACGTGATGCACGTAGCTGACATGAAGCCGGTGGCCCAGTTGGGCGGGCCAGTGCGGCGGCGCGGGCAGATGCTCGGGCGCCATCGCTTCCTGAACGCCGCCACCGTACGGGTGCAGCGCGCGCAAATGCGCCGGAGGCGCGTTGGTCGCGATCTCGGGTGCCGGGGCACGGCTGGCCAGCAGGGTACCGGTGTCCGGACGATCGTAGATGAAGCCATAGGTGGGATAAACCGACCCGAACCTGCCGCCGCCGATCGCCACGCGCACGTCTGACCAGTTGTTGTCCTCGGACACGTCGATCACCGGGACACCGCGCGTGATGCGCCCGTAATCGCCCCAGTTGGCCTGATCCACTTCGATTTCACGCCGGTTGATGACGCGGGCCACCACGGCGACGTGACCCAGGCGCATCCGTCCATTGGCGCGAAACGCCAGCACGCTGCCCGGGACCGGAGCGTCACCGCGGGCGTAGCGGCCGGCCGCGTTGTGCCACCAGGCATAGGCATCGCCCGCGATATCCATGCCGGTGGCGGCGCGGGCGAACGGCACGCAGGACATGCGCGGGCCATAGGCAACGGCGGAATGCCAAACGGGCCGGCGGCGCACGATAGCGCGCAGCACGGGACGACGGAGGATGGCGCGATGCCACGCGACCCGGCGAATCGCCGGGCGACGCTCAACCGGGGCCAGATGCACCGGCGGATGCCAGATCACCCGTCGCGCGATCACCCGGCGCGCGATCGGTTGCACCACGTGTTGGCTGACGATCCGCTGCACCACGCGCTTGCCGGCCACGATCCGCCCAACCACACGCTTTCGGGCGATGGCGTGCCGCGCCACCGGGAGGCGCGAATCGGCCGCGCGGGCGGGGCCGACCATCAAGCCGAAGCACACAAGGCTGAGCATCCCGAGCAACAAGGTACTCATCACGCGGCTGCCAGCGACACGATACTTCGAAAATCGCACGAGCAGTCGCGCGCCAAGCCTGCCTGTCATGCCAGCATACCCTCGATATCGTCCCCAGACCCTTCCTGGGGTATCAACAGGCTTGCGTCTCTGACAACCCTTTATCGCGATACTGTGGCGAAAACGACGCAGTTTGTCGGTTTGGCCCTGTGGACAACCTAAGGTAGCGGGACAACGGTCCTATTCGGTGCGCGATTCGCCCCGCGCCTATTTGCAGGCGGTCACCATGATTTCCACCAGCAGTCGCGGATCGGCCAGCTCGGCCTGCACGCAGGCGCGGGCTGGCGCACCGGCCGGGGGCAGCCAGGCGGTCCACAACGCATTCATCGCCGGGCGGTCGGTGATGTGTTTCAACCAGATCTGCGCGGTCAGCAGGCGGGTCTTGTCGGTACCGTGCGCTTCCAGCAGGGCATCGATCTGCGCCAGGATCTCGGCGGTCTGGCCGGCAACATCCTTGGCGGGGTCATCCGCGGTGATACCGGCCAGATAGACGAAGCCGTGGAACTCGACGGCCTTGGACAGAATGGCGTTCGGGTCGGTGCGGAGAATCTTGCTCACCTGCGGCTCCTTCATGGGACGGGACGCGGTTGTAGGGGTGGCGGCGGCGCTGCGGCAAGCCTGCGCCGGCTTTCAAACCAGGACCCGACCTCAACGGCGGGTCAGCATCGCGGGTTGCTCACCATGCAGGCTGGGGTGCGGAACCAGCGGCGGCAACGCATCCGGCCACGCCCATAAAGCGACCGGAAACAATTCCCGCATCGCCGGCACCGGGCAGTCGAAGGGCGGGCCGCCGGGACCACCTGTCTGCATGAACAGCGCGAACAGCCGCCCGCCCGGGCGCAGCCACACGGCCAGCCGAGCGGCGTAATCGGGGCGCAGCGCCGGCGGCAGTGCGCACAGGCAGGTCTGGTCGTAGATCGCGTCGTAGGGCTGCTCCGGCTTATGGGCGAACAAATCGCCCTGGATCGCGCGGGCGACGGCGGCGAACGGCGCCAGCCGCGCGGCTTGTACCGCCACCGCGCTGGGGGCGATGTCCAGCACCGTCACATCGAACCCGGCTTCCGCCAGGGCCAGCGGCTCGGCGCTGCGCCCGGCACCCGGGATCAGGATGCGGCCCGGGGCGACGAGCCCGGCGCCCCGCCAGGCCACAAACGCGGGGTGCGGCCCCGGACGCTCCCAACCCGTGGTGCCGGCCTGATAGCGGGATTCCCAATCCAGTGCTTGCGTTTCGGTCACGTCTCGCGCTCCGGCAGATGCATCCAGGGGGGGATTTTTGGGGTCAGGCGGGCCGCGCCGGCAACCAGCGGGACATCAAGCGCATCCAGCCGCAGCAGCGCCAGGCCGATCCCGTCGCGGGCGGAGCGAAGCGTCCCGGCTGGCGGCGCGTCGGGCGCGTCGGCGCGGTGGATCGGGGTGTCGGGGGCAGGGGCGGGACCGTCAATCGCGACCGGCACCAGCCGGCGCTTGAGCAGGCCGCGATAGCGGGTGCGCGCGGTCAGTTCC
>JAKAZJ010000162.1 GCA_021826565.1 Pseudomonadota bacterium
CTTGGGACTGTAGTTGCTCACCAGATGGCGGACGGCTTCGTCCATGGCCACCTGGGGTGATGTCGTCGCCGACATGTTTTACTCCCCAGAGAGTTGCAAGGTTTTCGTTTGGATCACGGCCTTGTCATCGTCGGGTCAGTACCCGGACAAGCGCGGCAACAGCGTCGTGATCTGCGGCACGAAGGCGATCAGCAGCAGGCACAGGAGAAGAACCCCGAGATATTTCATGATCGGAAGTACAGTCTCCTCCAGCGTCACGCCGCCGATCAGGCACGACCCATAGAGTCCCACGCCCAGCGGCGGCGCGAACAACCCGATGCCCATGCCGATCACCAGGACGATGCCGTAGCTGAGCGGATCGACGCCCATCAGCCGGGCAACCGGCATCAGCAGCGGCCCGAAGATGATCAGCGCCGCCGCGCCCTCCAGCACCGAGCCCATGACGATCAGGATCGCTATCGACAGCAGCAGGAACGCCCAGCGCCCGTGGGCCGAGGACACCGCGACCAGGGCCTCGGCGATGAAGTGCGGGATCTGTTGCAAGGTCAGCACGTAGGACAGCGCCTGCGCGGTAGCGACGATGAACAGCACCATGCCGGATTTCACGGTGGCGTGGCGCATCACTTCGGCGGTGCCGCGCCAGGTCATCTCCCGGAACAGCACGCCGCCCACCACCACCGCATAGACGACCGCGAACGCCGAAATCTCCGTCGCGGTGGCGAATCCGGAACGGAAGCCGCCGAAGATCAGGGCGATCAGGCCGAACGCTGCGATGCCGCCGCTGGTCATGCCGGAGACGCTCGCGTTTTCCCCGCCGACGATCACCGGCGCGGTCGGGCGCTTGCCCAGCAGCACGACCATCGCGATCAACGCCAGCGCCATGACCGCGGAGGGCAGCAACCCCGCCATGAACAGCCCGCCGATCGACAGGTTGGTCACAAAGCCGAGGATAATCAGATTGACGCAAGGCGGAATCGTCTCCGCCATGACCGCCGAGGCCGCGAGCAGCGCCACCGCGTCGCCCGGCTTCTGCCCCGACTTTCGCGCCGCCGGCACCAGCACCGAGCCGACCGCGGCGACATCGGCCATCTTCGAGCCGGAGATCCCCGAGAACACCACCATGCTGAGCACCATGGCGACGTCGAGCCCCCCGCGCAGCCGCCCCACGCCGCGTTGCAGCAGGCTCATGATGCGAATGGACATGCCGTTCGCTTCCATCAGGTAGCCCACCAGGATGAAGAACGGCACGGCGAGCAGAACGAAGTTGTCGATGCCTCGGGCGGTCTGCTGGGCGAAGAACTCACCCGGAAGCATGTCACCGGCCCAGACGAACACCAGCGTCGTCAGCGCCAGCACGAAAGCGATCGGCACGCCCGCCACCAGGCAGATCACGAACACCACCCCCATGGTGGCGGGCATCCCGGGCAGCAGGCTTGGCGCCAGGGTGGACCAGCCGAACCATGCCAGGGCGACGGCGCCGAGGATGGTCCCCGCCGCCAGCAGATCGGCGAGGCGGTGCCGTCGCATCAAATCCAGCGCGAACACCGTCATCGCGGCAGCGGCGAAGCACATCGGCGCGAAGAACGCCTCCTGCGGGACGCCGGCCCCGACCGTCTCTCCCGCGGTGCTGATCAGCAAGGTGAGCCCGTACCAGCACAGCGAGACCGCGACCACGAGCACGACGAGGGACGCCGCCGCGTCCACCCGTCCCCGCCAGCGCGGACCCAGGCGATCGACGAAGAACATCACCCCCGCGTTCTCGCCGCGCGCCAGCGCCGCCGCCGCGCCGAGGAAGACCACCGCCAGCAACAGCGCCCGCGCGATGTCGTCGCTCCAGACGAACGGCGTGGCGAACACCGAGCGAATCGTGACCGAGTAGATCACCACCAGGAGGTCGGCGGCCAGCAGCATCGCCGCCAGGCTCTCGACGACGACCAGCAGGAGATGGACCGAACGTGTCCAAAGCGCCGGCCCCGCCACGGGGCTGGGGCCTCGGGACGGGGCTTCGTTCATCGGTTCAGGCCCTGAAGGTCTCGTGGATGGCGTCCAGCATCGGCTTCGCGCCGGGGGTGGTCTTCAGGAAACTGGCCCACATCGGAGGCATGCGCTTGCGGAACGCGGCCCGGTCGCAGTTTTCCACCGTCACGCCCTTCGTCTTCAACTCGACCACCGCCGCCGCTTCCACTTGCGCGGCGCGCTTGAAGTGGTCGGAGATCGCCGCGCGCACCGCCTGCAGCAGGCCGGCCGCTAGTGCCGGTGTCAGGCGCTTCACCGTATGGTCGCTGACGAAGGCGCCGAGCGGGGAGTAGATATGCCGCGTCAGGGTGAAGATCTTTGCCGCCTCGTAGAACTTGGACGACAGGATGGTCGGCGCGTCATGTTCCAGCCCGTCGATCACGCCGGCCTGCAACGCGGTATAGACCTCGCCGAACGCCAGCGGCGTGGCCGCCGCGCCCATCATCTTCACCGTCTCGGTCACCCAAGGGCTCGGCAGCGAGCGGATCTTGCGGCCGGCGAGCTGGGCGGGTTCGGAGAACTTGAACTTCGTAAGGAAGTTGCGCGCGCCGAGATTGCGCCCCCAGGCCGGCAGATGCGCCCCCGCGCGCTGCACCAGCAGCGTCTGCAACGCCGCCGCGGCCGGCGTCCGGCTGGCGCGCAGCATGTGATTGTAGTCGTCGAACACGTAGCCCAGATCGAGCACGCCGAATTCCGGGACGACGTTGCTCCAGATCGACGTGCCGGCGATCATCATATCGACCACGCCGACCTTCAGCTGGCTGACGATGTCGGCTTCCTGCCCCAGCTGGCTGTCGGGAAAAAACTCCGTGACCAGCTCGCCCTTGGTGGCCGCCTTCAGCCGCGGCAGGAACATGTCGTACCAGATGCGGCCGGTCGAGAACTTCGGATCGTTCGAGAATGAGGTGGAAATCTTCAGCGCGGTCGCCGCCCGCGCCCGTCCGATCAGCGCGGGAGCGGCGAGCAGCGCGGCCCCGCTGGCGAGCAACGTGCGGCGATGGATCATGGTCATGGGCAGTCTCCTCGTTTTGTTACGTGGTTCAGGGGCAAGCACGACGAGGGCGGCGCGCGTCACAGCACCGCCAGCATCCCGCCATCGACGTAGATGATCTGGCCGTTCACGTAGTCGGACGCCGCCGAGGCCAGGAACACGGCGGTGCCGATCAGCTCCTCGGGCTTCCCCCAGCGGCGGGAGGGCGTGCGCGCGAGTACCCAGGCGTTGAAGGACGGGTTGTCCACCAGCGCCTGGTTCATGTCGGTCAGCATGTAGCCGGGGCCGATCGCATTGGCCTGGATGCCGTGCGCGGCCCATTCGGCAGTCATCGCCCGGGTCAGCATCTTGATGCCGCCCTTCGCCGCCGTGTACGGCGCGACGGTGGCCCGCGCCGCATCGCTGGTCAGCGAACCGATGTTGATGATCTTGCCGCGCCCGCGCGGGATCATCCGCTTCGCCGCCTCCCGGCCGATGACGAAGGCACTGGTCAGGTTGGTCTCGATCACGCGGCGCCAGTCGGCCGTCTCCAGTTCCACCATCGGCCGGCGCAGCTGCATGCCGGCGTTGTTGACCAGCACGTCCACCGCGACGCCGCGCGCGTCCAGGATCGCGAAGGCGGCCAGGATCCCGGCCTCGTCGGTCACGTCGAAGCAGGCCTCGTGCGCCGTATGCCCGGCGGCCCGCATCTCCGCCGCCGCGGCGGCCAGGCGCGCCGCATCGACGCCGTTCAGCACCACCGCCGCGCCGGCCGCCGCCAGCCCCTCGGCCATCGCCCGTCCCAGCCCGCGCGAGGATCCCGTGACCAGCGCGGTACGGCCCGTCAGATCGAACAAATGCGTGGACATCCGTGTCAGGCCTCGGACCGCCGCACCGTCAGGTCCGATCGCTCGAACACGGCGGGCAGCAGTTCCACCCCCAGGCCGGGGCCTTCCATCGGATAGACGTAGCCGTCCTTGATGGTCGGCACGGTGGTGACGAGTTCCCTGTACCAGCCGGTGTAGAACGCCCGCACGCTCTCCTGGATCAGGGTGTTGGGCTGGCTGAACGAGGCGTGGACCGCGGCGGCGAACCCGACCGGGCCGATGCAATCGTGCGGGGCGAACGGGCGGTGGTAGGTGTCGGCCATCGCCGCGATCTTGCGGCCCTCGGTCAGGCCTCCGGTCCAGCAGAGATCGGCCATCACCACGTGCATCGCGTCGCGGTCCAGCATGTCCTTGAACGGGAAACGGCTGCCCAGCGTCTCGCTGGCGGTCACCCAGACCTTGGTGGAGCGGGCGTATTCCGCCAGCGCCTGGGGCGAGTTCATGCGAATCGGGTCCTCGAACCAGGTCGGGTTGTAAGGTTCCAGGGCCTGGGCCAGCTTCTTCGCCATCGGCAGGTTCCACAGCGAGTGGAACTCGACCATGATCTCCATCTTGTCGCCGACCGCCCGGCGGATCTTCTCGAACGGTTCCAGCGCCGCCTTCAGCTGCGCCGGCGTGATGGACATGCCGTCGTTTTCCATCGCCGCCGGATCGAACGGCCAAATCTTCATCGCCGTGATGCCGGATTCGAGCAGGCTTTCCGCCACCGCGTCGGCCCGCGTCATGAAGCCGTGCAGGTCCTCGTACGGCCCCGCGGCTTCGGAGAAGTTCCAGGTGGAAACCGGCTTGATGTTGGTGGAACGCACATAACCGTAGCCGGCGCAGGTGTTGTAGATGCGTTGCCGCGGCCGGCAGAGGCCGCCCAGCATCTGGTGCACCGGCTGGCCGCAGACCTTGCCGAAGATGTCCCACAGCGCGATGTCCACCGCCGAGGCCGCCCGGTACTCGACCCCGGTGCTCGACTGCGCCATCGGCAGGTTGAGCATGTCGCGGTGGATCGCCTCGATATGCAGCGGGTTGCGCCCGAGCAGGCGCCCGGCGAGGGTGTCGTGGATATGCGACTCGACCGCTCCGGCGCCGTAGAATGTCTCGCCCAGGCCGACGATCCCGGCATCGGTACGGACGCGGACCCAGATCACGTTGGCGAACTCGGCGGTCCGCAGCGTCTCGATCGCGAGAATCTTCATCGGACGTTCCCCTCGTTATCGCTCGCCCCGCGCCCCCGCGGTGGTCCCGGGGGGCGGGCCGTTGAGAGCATGTTAACGCATACCGTGAAATATCACAATATGCGTTCTGCTTGCCCGCCAGGCCGCCTTCGGGTAGGATCCCTGCGGTTCACCTGTCAGGAACGCGATGACACTGCGGCCGAAAGCCAGCCCGCGCCGCCTCGCCCCACCCGGCCGCCCCGCGCCGCGCGAGCGGGCGGCGCACGCCGCCCACGCCAACCTGTCGGAACTCGCCTACGAACGGCTGGAGGAGATGATCGTCGCCTGCGCCCTGCAACCGGGACGCTTTCTCTCCCTCCAGGAACTGCAGGACATGACGGGGCTCGGACGCACCCCGATCCACCAGGCCGTCAGCCGCCTGTCCGCCGACACCCTATTCGTGGTCCGCCCGCGCCATGGCCTGCAGGTCGCGCCGATCGATCTCGCGCGCGAACGCACCTTGCTGCGCCTGCGGCGGGATATGGAGCGCTTCGTGG
Source organism: Pseudomonadota bacterium (assembly GCA_021826565.1). The sequence continues at coordinate 5,576 of JAKAZJ010000162.1, forward strand.
TGCGGTTGGCCACCGAG